>NZ_JBEXLM010000018.1:0-147559 GCF_040609975.1 Micromonospora sp. NPDC004551
CGACTTGCATGTGTTAAGCACGCCGCCAGCGTTCGTCCTGAGCCAGGATCAAACTCTCCAACAAAAACTTGTTGAACAATCATCCTGACAACAAAATGTTGCCAAAGGAATCCCAACCAGCAAACCTCCAAAGAGGCTGCCAGTCCGGGGTATCAAACAATTTGGCACTGGCTTATCAAGCACCCTGTTGAGTTCTCAAAGAACAACCACACACCATCCAGAAATCCCGCTCAGCAGGATCCCCGTCCGGGGCATTTCGTCCAACCACACCCGCCGCTCTCGCGCCGGGCACTTTTACTACGTTACCTCACCGTCTCTGCCGTGTCAAACCGTGTGTCCCGGTCTGTCACGCTTCGTATGGGTCGGCGCCGGTGAACCCGCGCAGCGGCGAACCGCTGTGCTCGATCATCGGATTTGGCAGGACGGCCGCCGCGGTTTCCCGCTCGCTCGTCCGCATCCCTGCCGGTCGTCAACCTTAGCCGGTCGGTTCCGCTCCGCCAAATCCGCCCTGCGGCGTTTCTGGCGAGCCCCACCCGGCCCGGCTCCGTCGAGGCGTAAACCCCTGCGGCACCGGTGCCATCCGCGATCCGCGGCCTCCAGGACCTTCGTCCCGTTTGCCCCGTTCCGCGCTGGCAGAGAGAAAGTTACGCGGCCTCGGGTTTGATCGTCAAATCGAGGGGTAGCGTCCCCCGTCACATCATCATCGCCGGACTATCTTCCCTGCTCAGCGCGGTCGGCGGGCCCTGAGCCAGCCCCGGACGCCGAGCACGCCGACGGTCGTACCGATGACCAGCGAGGCCGCGATGAGCAGCGCGTGTACCCAGAGGAAGCTGGTCGGGCTGCCCTCGCCGACCGCGCCGGCCGACCACGCCCGCGGGTCGTTCCAGATGGCGACCGCAAACCTCGGCCAGATCACCCAGGTCCAGATCCCGACCCCGACCAGGAACAGCGACCAGCCACGCGACAGCACCATGGCCGGCAGTATGCCAGTGGCTCGTCGCCGCAGGTCAGAAGCGCGAGGACCGGAGCATGCGGGGGTCAGCGAACAACGGAGCGCCGGCCGGTCCGCCCCGCTGAGCGCATACCCGGAGGGGCGCTGGCTCCGCCTCGTACACCCGGTGGTTCTCTCCCGTGCCCCGCTGGCCGCAACCGGCCGGAGAACCTCGGACAGAGGCCGACGGCGGTCGACCCGAAGACGGGCGCGTCGCGGTGAGCTGGAAGCAGCCGTCGACGGTGGGGCTGACGGCGGGCCGGCGCGAAACCGGCCCGCCACGGGTGTGGTCAGAAGCAGGTGACCGCCCCGCCGATCGCCGGGTTCGCTCGATCGTGCTGGTGGACGGTGCCCGCGGGGTCGGTCATCGACCCGCCCCAGATCGCGCAGCCGGCGCCGACGTAGAGGTGGACCGGGCCGGCGGCGTAGCTCCGGTTGCCCTCGTCCACCCGGAAGGTCGTCCACTCCGGGTCCAGGTAGACGCTGGTCCTGGTGAGCGTGCCGACGTACGCGAACTTGAGGGTGACCGTGCAGCCGTACCCGGTGAGCGGGTTGCGCAGGAGGTGGACGGTGCCGAGCCGCGCGCCGGTGGCGGCGTCGCGGATCGGGTCCTGGTCCACGGCGGTGAAGCCGAGCCCGCAGAGCGCCTCCGGGGTGTACGGGTTGACCACGGCGGCCCGAGCGCCGGTGCCGGGCAGCGCCACCAGGGCGGCCGCTGCCGCCGCCGTCGCGATTCGTCGAATGACCCGCTGCATCTGTTTCCCTTTCCCTGTACCGACGGATGCGGGATCAGAATGGTGTGGCCGCCGGCCCGGTCGAATGTGCGCGCGAGCCACTCCGGCTCGGTTCCCGGTGTGCCGGCGGGCCGCGACACCTCCTGCCACCTGGGCCGGAGCCGCCGGACCAATCGGCGGACGCCGAATATGAGGTATCTCGCAGAAAGGGTGCAGAGGAATTCGGAATTGCATTCGTGTTTCCCTCATTCGCCCGTCGGGCACTGTTTCGGTGGCGACACGACGACACCGGAGGTGACACCATGCAGCCGTTCAATCCGCGGCTCTGGCGGGACCCGTCCGCGCTGGCGGGCGGCTACGACCAGACCCGCCCGGACGACGTGCCGCGGCAGCGGTCGGAGGGCGACGCCGGTCCCGACGCGCCCGGCCCGGGCACGCCGATCGACCTCACCGGCTACCGGGTCGAGGCGACCGACGGCCGGATCGGCGCGGTCGACCGGGCCAGTGAGGACGCCGGCGCGGGCTACCTGGTGGTGGACACCGGGCCGTGGATCTTCGGCCGGAAGGTGCTGCTGCCGGTCGGCACGGTGGCACGGGTCGACCACCTGGAGCGCGTCGTACACGTGGACCGGACCCGGGACCAGGTCAAGGAGTCGCCGGCCTTCGACCCGGACGACTTCGACCGCGCCGAGTACCGCGAGCAGGTCGGTGACTACTACGCCGAGAGCTACCGGCGGGACTGAGCAGGCGGGTTCCGGTCTGCGGACGTGGCTGCGGACCGGCTACCGTGTGAGGCATGGTCCGGCCGAGCACCTGCGCCCCGGAGACCCTCGACGGTCTCCCGGCGGCTGCCGCTCCGGTTCTCCCGGCCCGTGTCGATGACGGTCGGGAGCAGATCCTCGACGTCCTCCGTGCCGGTGGGCTGCGGTTCCGCGCCGGCGGGCGATGGCGGCGCTCGCACTGACGAGCCAACCCCACTGATCCGGGCACATCCCGGGTCTTCCCGCGCGCCCGCGCGTCCTCCACCGAAACAGCCACGAGAGGCGTACGACCATGTCCGCAGCACGGATGCTCACCGGTGACCGCCCGACCGGGCGGCTGCACCTGGGCCACTACGTCGGCAGCATCGCCAACCGGGTGAAGCTGCACCAGCGCTACGAGAGTTTCTTCATCATCGCCGACCTGCACATGCTCACCACGCGGAACAGCCGCGAGGACATCGAGCAGGTCTCCCGCAACGCCCGTGAGATGGTCACCGACATCCTCGCCGCCGGCGTCGAGCCGGACCGGGCCACCTTCTACCTCCAGTCGGCGATCCCCGAGGTCGGCGACCTGAACACCCTGTTCCAGAACCTGGTCACCGTGCCCCGCCTGGAACGGGTCCCGTCGCTCAAGGAGATGAGCCGGGACGCCGGCAAGGAGGAGATGCCGTACGGGCTGCTCGGCTATCCAGTCCTCCAGGCCGCCGACATCCTCTGCGTGAAGGGGCAGGTCGTGCCGGTGGGCAAGGACAACGCCGCGCACGTGGAGGTGACCCGGGAGATCGCCCGGCGCTTCAACCACCTCTACGGCGAGGTCTTCCCCGTGCCGGAAATGATCATGTCGGAGACGCCCACCCTGGTCGGCACCGACGGCGCCGGGAAGATGAGCAAGAGCCGGGGGAACGCCATCGCGCTCTCCGACGACGCGGCGACCGTGCGGCGCAAGGTCATGAGGATGTACACCGACCCGAACCGGGTCCGGGCCGACGTGCCGGGCACGGTCGAGGGGAACCCCGTCTTCGCGTACCTCGACGTGTTCCACACCGACCGGGCGAAGGTCGAGGAGCTGAAGGCGCGCTACCGGGCCGGCCGGGTCGGCGACGTCGAGGTCAAGGAGGACCTGGCGGCCGCGCTCAACCGGTTCCTCGACCCGGTCCGGGAGCGGCGGGCCCGGTTCGAGGGGCAGCCCGGCCTCGTCGACGAGCTGATCGTCGAGGGCACCGAGCGGACCCGCGCCGAGGTGCGCCGCACCCTTGTCGAGGTCCGCCGGGCGATGGGCCTGACCAGCGCGTACACCCAGGTGCGGCGGCGGGCCGAGCGCTACCGCAAGGCCGTCGGCACGCCGGCCTGACGTTCCGGGTATGTCGGCCGGCCGGCTCGGGTACGGCCTTGCGCCGCCCCCGGGCCGGCCGGTTAGGCTGCTCGCATGACCAGCTCGCACGCGTTCCCGACGGCGTCCTCCGACGTCCTGTTCGGCGCGCTGCGACGCCGGCGGTCCCGCGACCGCCTGCGCTGAGCATTCCTCACTGCGACCGGCGGATCGAGCCGCCGGTCATCGCCGATCGTCCTCGGTCCGCCCGCATCCCCGTCCGGTGATCCGCGTGTGGCGGATCCGAGCGAGATCGGCGTACCCATGGATCTGGAGAAACTGCTGACCGGCCGGCTGGCGCCGGCGTTCGCGACGGTGGCCGGCGTGCCGGTCGACCCGGTCGTGCGGCGCTCCCAGCGCGCGGACTTCCAGTCCGACGCGGCCCTGGCGCTGGCCCGGCGGCTCGGGCGGCCGCCGCGCGCCGTCGCCACCGAGGTGCTGGAGCGCGCGGAGCTGGCCGACCTGTGCAGCGCGGCGGAGGTGTCCGGTCCCGGTTTCCTCAACCTGACCGTCGCCGACGAGGCCCTGGCCGGGCTGGTCTCCGCCCTGGCCACCGACCCGCGGCTCGGGGTGCCGGCGACCACGGCGCCGGAGACCGTGGTGGTGGACTACTCGGCACCGAACGTGGCGAAGGAGATGCATGTCGGGCACCTGCGCTCGACGGTCATCGGCGACGCGGCGGCCCGGCTGCTGGAGTGGCTGGGGCACCGGGTGCTGCGGGCCAACCACCTGGGCGACTGGGGCACGCCCTTCGGGATGCTCATCGAGCACCTGGCCGACCTGGGCGAAGCCGAGGCCGCGCAGGAGCTGTCCATGGGCGACCTGGACTCGTTCTACAAGGCGGCCCGGGCCAAGTTCGACGCCGACGAGGCGTTCCGCGAGCGGTCCCGGCTGCGCGTGGTGGCGTTGCAGGGCGGCGACCCGGCGACGCTGCGGCTGTGGCGGCTGCTCGTCGAGCAGTCCGAGCGCTACTTCCTGACCGTGTACGACCTGCTGGACGTGACCCTCACCGAGGGGGACTTCCACGGTGAGAGCAGCTACAACGACCTGCTCGGCCCGGTGGTCGAGGAGCTGGACCGGCTCGGCCTGCTGCGGTCCAGCGACGGGGCGGCATGCGTGTTCCCGCCCGGCTCGGTGGGCCGGGACGGTGAGCCGCTGCCGCTGATCGTGCGCAAGTCCGACGGCGGGTACGGCTATCCGGCCACCGACCTGGCGGCCATCCGGCACCGGACCGGCACGCTGGGCGCGACCCGGCTGCTCTACGTGGTCGGGCTGCCGCAGCGGCGGCACTTCGAGATGGTCTACGCCGCCGCCGCGCAGGCCGGTTGGCTGGCCCCACCGGCCCGGGCCGAGCACGTCGGGTTCGGTTCGATCCTCGGGCCGGACGGGCGGATGCTGCGCAGCCGGGCCGGCGGCTCGGTGAAGCTGGTCGGGCTGCTGGAGGAGGCGGTCGCGCGCGCCACGGCGCTGGCGCGCGAACGGAACCCGGAGCTGGGCGAGGCGGAGGCGGCCGAAGTCGGCCGGGCGGTCGGCATCGGCGCGATCAAGTACGCCGACCTGTCCAGCGACCGGCACAAGGACTACGTGCTCGACTGGGAGCGGATGCTGGCGCTGGACGGCAACACGGCGCCCTACCTCCAGTACGCGTACTCGCGGATCCGGTCGATCTTCCGCCGGGCCGGGGTGGCGGCGCGGCCGGAGGCGGGGATCTCGCTGGCCGAGCCGGCCGAGCGGGCGCTCGCCCTGGAGCTGGTCGGCTTCGGTGCGGTCGTCGGCGAGGTCGCGGAGAACCTGGAGTTCCACCACCTGACCGGGTACCTGTCGCGGCTCGCCGCCGCGTTCAGCGCGTTCTACGAGCGTTGCCCGGTGCTGCGGGCCGACGAGCCGGTCCGGGAGAGCCGGCTGGTGCTGTGTGACCTGACCGCGCGGGTGCTCGGGCAGGGCCTGCATCTGCTCGGCATCCGCACGCCCGAGCGGCTGTGACCCGGCGAACGGGATGACCGGGTGCCGCCCCTGGGCGGCACCCGGTCCGGTGCGGTTCAGCTCGGGCGGCGCTGGAGCCGCCGGAACCCGACGCCGGCCAGCAGCCCGGCCAGCAGCAGGTAGAGGGCCGACTCCAGCCACTGGAAGGACCAGTACCGGCTGTCCGGCTGGTACGCGATCGCCACGTGCACGTCGTGCCTCGCCAGGCACACGGCGGTGTCTCCGTACGGTCCCTCGGCCGTGCCGGTCTCCGGGGCGTCGGTGAAGCACCCGTCGAAGACCTCCTCGTCCAGCGGCTCACCGGTCGTCGTGAGCAGCTCGCTGACGTCGGTGACCCAGGCGTCCGGCACGGTCAGGCCCTTGACCACGGGAGCGCCCGTGATGCTGCCCAGGCTGCGGGCCTGGTTGATGGCCTGCGCGGTCATCGGCAGCGTGCGGTGCTCCGGCGGCAGGAGGTGCGGCCGGAGCACGTTCGGCACCAGGAACTGGACGACGACGAAGGTCACGATCGTCAGCGCCATCGCCGGCACGGTCCGGCGCACCAGCAGCCCGATGATCGTCCCGAGCACGAGGGCGAAGGCCGCGTACGCGACCGGCGTGAGGTTCCGGGCGCCGAACAGAATCGTGCTGAACCGGTTGTCGGCCACCCGGTCGACGGGGCTGGCCGCCCACGTCAGCAGCAGGCTGGCGGCGCCGGTCAGCACCATGCCGGCCACCCCCACCAGGGCCAGCTTGACCGCCAGCCAGCGCCGCCGGGTCACGCTCTGGCTCCAGACCAGCCGCTGGGTGCCGGCCTCCAGCTCCCGGGCCACCAGCGGGGCGCCCCAGAACATGCCGGCCAGCCCCGGGACGAGCCCGAGCAGCGCGGCCAGGTAGAGCAGGGTGTTCTCGTAGTCGGCGGTGAACCGGCCCAACTGCGGGCCGCAGTCGGCCGGGCCGGCGCACTGCGCCCGGTAGTCGTCATAGGACTGTCGGATGTCGAACCCCAGGTGGAGAAGGTACGCGGCGATCAGGGCCAGGGTGACGACGCCGACCAGAGCCTGCCCGCGGAACTGCCGCCAGGTCATCCAGATCACCGCACGGCCTCCCCCGTCGGGGCGCCGGCCGCCCGTGTCAGGTAGGCGAGGACCATCTCCTCCAGCGGGACCGGCTCGACGGTCCACGGCGTACGCGGCAGCGCGCCGGCCACCCGTACCACGGCCTGGCTGTTCCGGTCGGTGTGCTGGAGCCGGATGACCTCGACCTCGGCCGGCAGCCGGTCCAGCTCGCCGCGCGGGGCGACCAGCCGGTGGTGCCGGGCCAGCAGGTCCGTCACCCCGCCGGCGACCTGCACCCGCGCGTCGCAGAGCACGACGAGGTGGTCGCAGACCCGTGCCACGTCGCTCAGCAGGTGTGAGGAGAGGATCGCGCTGGCGCCCAGTTCGGCGACGAACTCCATGAGGTTGCGCATGAACCCGTCGCGGGCCAGCGGATCGAGCGCGGCGGCCGGCTCGTCGAAGATCAGCAGCTCGGGGCGCTTCGCCGCGGCGATGGTCAGCGCCAGTTGGGCGCGCTGCCCGCCGGAGAGCCGGCCCGCCTTCTGCCGGGGATCGAGCCCGACCTGGCTGATCCGCCGGTCCGCCAGGGACTGGTCCCAGGACGGGTTCAGCTTCGCGCCCATCCGCAGGTGGTCCGCCACCGTGAACGCGCCGTAGACGGGGGTGTCCTGGGCGACGAACCCGACCCTGGCCAGGTGCGCGGCGTTCGCCGCCGGAGGCGCACCGAGCACCCGCAGGGTCCCCGCCGTCGGCGTGACGAGTCCGCAGGCGAGGTTCAGCAACGTGGACTTACCGGCGCCGTTCGGCCCGACCAGGCCGACGACGCGTCCCCGGGGGACGTCGAGGTCGCAGTCGGCCAGCGCGAGCCGCTTGCCGTACCGCTTCGTCAGGCCCTCGGCCTGGAGTGCGGGACAGGAATTCTCTGGCATGGCTCGATCCTGCGGATCAGGGTCTGCCCCGGCACCGGCCCAAAGGAGGGTCGGCGCGTCCGGCTGCCGTACTTTCGGCCGGTTTCCGGACGTCGTGCTCAGCCGCGGTGGCGCTGGATCCGCCACAGGCCGAAGGCGGCCAGCAGCCCTGCGAGTGCCAGATAGCACGCCGACTCGATCCACTGGAACGACCAGTAGCGGCTGTCGGGCTGGTAGGCGATCCTCACGTGCAGGTTCAGGTCGCCGAGGCAGGCCGCGGTGTCGCCGGCGGGCCGGGTCAGGCAGGTGTCGACCGTCCCGGCATCGACCGGCTGCCCGTCGGCGGTGAGCAGCCGGCTGCTGCCGGTGACCCAGGCGTCGGGTACGCGCAGACCCTTCACCGTGGCGTCGGCGCCCACCCCGCGCGTCTCGCGGAGCGCGTCGGCGGTCATCGCCCGCGTCACGGTGACCGGCGCCATCAGATGTGGCCGGACCACGGTCGGTAACAGGATCTGGAGCAGCGTGAAGGCGAAAACGGTCAACGCCATGGCCGGCACCGTCCGACGCACCAGCAGCCCGACGACCGTGCCGAGGACGACGGCCAGCGCCGCGTACGCGATCGGCGTCAGATTGCGCGCGCCGAACGCCAGCGCGGCGAACCGCTCCCCCGACACCTCGTCGTAGGGGCTCGCCGCCCAGGTCAGCAGCAGGCCGGCGAGGGCCGCCACCGCCATGCCGGCGGACCCGACGACGAGCAGCTTGACCGCCAGCCAGCGGCGCCGGGTGACACTCTGGTTCCAGGCCAGCCGCTGGGTGCCCGTCTCCACCTCCCGGGCGATGAGCGGCGCGCCCCAGAACACGCCCAGCACCGCCGGAACGGCCGCCAGCACCAGGGCGAGGAGAAGCAGCCGGGTGCGCCACTCGCCCTGGAACTGGCTCATCGCGTCCAGGCACCGGTCGGCCACCGCGCAGTGCGACCGGTAACGGTCGTACGCCTGCCGGATGTCCAGGCCGGTGAACAGGAGATACGCCGCCAGCGGCGCCAACGCGGCGACGCCGGCGAGGGCCTGGGTGCGGAACTGCCGCCAACTCATCCAGATCATCGCGGCACCTCGTCAACAGCCATGGGCACATCCTGGAGAGGCGGCCGTCCGCCAACACCGGCCCAAAGCACGGTTCGACGCGCCCCGGACCGTACTTTTGACCGGTTCGGGCGCCCCGGCGGCTGCCTAGCGTGCATCGCATGGACACTTCGGACCGGGCGGCCCGCGGGGCCGGGATGGCCTTCGACCTGGCCTTCGCCCTCACCGCGCTGCTGGGGGCGGCCTTCACCGCGTACATGATCAGCGACAGCTGGGGCGCGGGCTACGCGATCCTCGACACCGCGGTGGCCGCGGTGGTGTCCCTGCTCGCGCTGGCCCGCCGGATCAACCGGGCCTGGACGGCCGTCGGCGGCCTCGTCGTGGTCGCGGCGGCAATCCTCGTCTCGCAGGTCGCCGACCTGCCGCAGGAGCCGGGCCCGATCGCCTCGCTGGCGCTGGCCGTGCTCGTCGGCTCCGCGCTGCGGCACCTGCCGACCCGGTGGGGCTGGGGCATCACGGCCGGCGGCCTCGCCGTGGTCCTCGCCTGCTGGATCACCGGCGGCTTCCGGGCCGTCGCGGTGCTGGGCACCCTGGCCTGGCTAGCCTCCGTGGCCGTCGGCACGTCGATGCGCGGGGTCGACACGGGGCGGCGCGCCGGTGTCGAACGCCGCCGAACGGTTGAGGAGGCCGACCGGCAGTGGGATGCGACGGGGACGTTCTGACCCTGCCACTGCCGGCCGACGAGGAAGGGCGGTCCCGGTCGTCTCCCGGGACCGCCCTTCCTGCTTACCACCGGCGTCCCACCTGAGGTCTGCGATGATCGTGCGAAACATCGACCCGACTGGAGGACCGGCGACGGTGGCTCGCACGCTCTTGTACCTGGTCCGCCACGGTGAGCAGGACCCGGCGCTCGGCCATGCGCCGGACGGCGGCCTCTCCGAACGGGGCCGCTGGCAGGCGGATCGGCTCGGCCGCCGGCTGAAGGGCGTGCCGTTCTCGGCGACGCACCACAGCCCGCTGGCCCGGGCGGCCGAGACCGCCGAAATCCTCGCCGACTATCTGCCGGGGGTCCCTCGGCACGCCTGTGAGCACGCCATGGATCGGACGCCCGTGCCCTCCGCCGAACATCGGAGCGAGTACCCGGAACGCCTCCACTCCTGGCTGGACGGGGTTCCGAGCGAGGAGCGCGACGAGGACGCCGTCGGTCTGCGGGCCGCTGTCGAGCACTTCGGCAACCTCGCCGCCGAGGACCGGCATGAGCTCGTGATCACGCACAACTTCGTGATCGGCTGGTTCGTGCGGCACGTCCTGGACGCGCCGACGTGGCGCTGGATGAGCCTCAACCAGGAGAACTGCGGGCTGACCATCGTGCAGTGGGACACCGAGCGACCTCCCGCCCTGGTCGCCTTCAACGACACCGGGCACCTCTGAGCCGATCCTCGGCCGTCACGGACACGTGGCCCATGGCGCGAGTCGGCCCCTGACCGTCGAATCAACACTGGCAGGGGCCGACCTTCGAGGTCTCCCGCCCGTGGGCGGGGTAGTGCGGTCAATCCTTGGTGGCACGCTCGACCGCGGCGCGGTCGCTCGCCACGATGAGGCCGAGCAGTTCCCTGCCCAGCCCGTCCGGCGCCCGGACGCGACCGCCGCCGGTCGAGATCGCCTGTGGGCAGGTCGCGTCACCCAGCACCACCGTGACGTCGTCGAGGGCGATTCCGACCCGGCCGGGCTTCTGCAGTGTGCACGCCTCGTCGGCGGGCACAGGGTCACGCTAGGCCGCGATCAGTCCCTCCTGGGCGAGATCCTCACCCAGCCGGACGTCACCGGTCAGCAGCGCGCCGAAGCGGACGATCTCGCGGTACCGGCTGGCGACGAAGTCCTCGTAGCCGGCGGGTTCTGCTCTGCGAAGCAAGCCCATACCTGACTAAGGGTCCTGGACCCGCCCGATGGTTCCCCGGTCGAGGTATTCGGCACGCCGCATCCGGCGCTGCTGCGGAGCTGACCGGCACCCCGCCGGGCCGCGAACCGCTGTAGGGTGCGCGCCGTGGGATACCTGGTGAGGCCTTCGGGCCGGCTGAACCTCCCGCAGTCGGACGACGTCGCTGCGGTCGCCGCTGTCCAGGCCGCCATGGCTGTGCGGGACGGCTGGTTCAAGCCGGAGGTGCCTCCGACAGACGACACGTTGGCCGACCTGGCGGAGGCGGCCGGAGCATCGATCGTCCGCGACGCGGAGTGGATCGAGTTCGGTTACGACGACGAGGGCGACCCGAAGTGGTCGGACCAGGCGACCGCCTTCTACGTCGCGATCGCGCCGTTCGTTCGCTCGGGAACCGTCCAGATCGAGGGCGAGGACGGTGCCCGCTGGTCGTACACCTACGCGGACGGGCAGGTCACCCAAGAGGGCTGGAACGGCTGGGATGGATCCATCGAGCCGTTCGGCCAGCAGGTGGATTTCCCCTCCCTGGACCATCCGTAGGCTGCCGCTCGTGATCGGCCGGGCGTCGTCCGGACTGTCGGTCAACCGGGTCAGTGGGCGAGGAAGCTCTCGATTCGCCGGGCGAGAGCGCCAGGCGCTTCGAGCATGGGTAGGTGTCCGCTGTCGAATGACTCGTTCCAGTTCGTGTCGAGGTTGCGCGCGAATCGCTGTTGCAGTCCGACCGGGAACTGAGCGTCCAGGCTGGTGGAGAGGTAGCCACGACGTTCGGGGAAACCACCGCCCGCCGGCGCGTCCCGGTAGAGGCGCACCGACTCGGGGTTGAACTCCGCAACGATGCGATCGGCCGTCGCCGTGTCGACCCGACCGGCCACGCCGCGCCGGATGGCGGCAGCGGGCGGTCGGGTGCCGGCCAGCCGCATCACCAGGCTCAGCACGAGCCGGTTCGGCATCGGCATCGAGGCGACGAAGCTGCGTCCCGGCTCAGGCACGACGGCCGTGACCGCCAGGACCGCACTGACCCGATCAGGCGCGAGGGTGACGATCTCCGCTGCGACAGTTCCGCCGCTGGAGTGCGCGACGACCGCGAAACGCTCCCACGGCGCCGAATCCAGTGCCGCAGTGGCGTACTCGGTGAGCGAAGCGCGGTCGTGGCGCGGTCGTTCCGCGACCGCCGTCCGGTGCGACGGGGCCAGTTCTTCGCGCACCTGATCCCAGATCCAGGCGGGAAGGCCGGCACCGCTCAAGAACAGGATGGGCTCCTGCGACTGTGTCATGCCCCGATCCTGGCGGCACCGGATGTCACCGTTATGGCACCGTTCACGCATGAACCGCACCGACCGGCTCTACGCGATCCGGGAAGACCTCCGCCGTGCCGGACCCCGAGGCCGCACCGCCGAACAACTCGCCGCCACATTCGAGATCAGCGTCCGCACCGTCAAGCGCGACATCTCCGCTCTGCAACAGGGCGGGTTCCCCGTCTGGGCGCGCACGGGCCGGATCGGCGGATACGTGGTCGATCAAGCCGCCACCCTGCCACCGGTGAACTTCACCGCCGCCGAAGCCTCCGCACTCGCGGCGGCGATCGCAGCACACCGTGGACAGCCGTTCGACCGGCAGGCCCGAGCCGCCCTGGTGAAAGTACTGGCGGTGATGGACCCGCAGGCGCGCCGGCACGCGGACGGCTTGACCGAGCGCATCTGGATCGACCAGAGCACCACCGAGGCAGCCGATCCGCGCGGACGCGGCGCGATCGAACATGCCCTTCAGGAGCGCAAGGTCCTGGTGCTGCACTACCGCGATCGTCACGACGCGCCAACCACGCGTCGGGTGGACCCCCAACTGCTCGCGTTCACGGCCGGTCACTGGTTCCTCGTGGCGCGCTGCCACCGCCGGGAGGCGATCCGGTGGTTCCGCCTCGATCGGATCGAGCGTGCGACCCTCACCACGCAGCCTGCCCTCGACATGCCCGTCGAAGAGCTGGGGACACCTCCCTCGACGGCGGCCTCCGTACGAGTACGACTTGCGATGTGATCCCGGCGAGGGCTCGGCGGAAATGAAGGAGCCCCCGAACCTGCCGTTATGGCTGGTCGGGGGCCTTCTCCTGCTTTGTGCGCCCGAAGGGACTCGAACCCCTAACCTTCTGATCCGTAGTCAGATGCTCTATCCATTGAGCTACGGGCGCTTGCTGCTCGGCCAGTCTACACACCGGCTTTCGCGCGGAGACTCCGGGATTCGAACCCGGGAGGGGCTTTAAAACCCCAACCGCATTAGCAGTGCGGCGCCATAGACCAGACTAGGCGAAGTCTCCCTGGTGGCCCGGAGACCACCGCGCCCGAGGATACAGGCCCACACCCACCCGGAGCAAAGCGACTACCGGGAAGGCCCCACGCCCAGCGTTTTCGTCGTGTGCCAGGTCACGCTCGGGTCTACGCTCCATCGATATGCAGGAGCAGCCGCCGAGCGATCCGCCCCGTCGCGAGCCCGCCGCCCAGGCCCGGCGGAGCCGCTCCCCACGTCCGACCTTCACGCCGCCACCCACGCCCGAGCCCGCTCCGGCCGAGGTGGCGGAGGACACACCACCGCGGCCCCGGCGGGCCCGGACCGCGCCGACCGTCCTGTTCCAGCCGCCCGATCCGGCGCAGGCCACCACGCCCATCGCCGTGCCCGCAACGCCGCATCCACGCCCGCCCGCCGAGGTCACGGCCACCGGCCCGGGCACGCCGACCGGAGACGCCGCCGCCACCGACCCGGGTACGCCGGCTGCCACGCCCTCACCGGCGACCGCGCCCGCCGACGAACCCCCGGTAGGGGAGGCCCCGAAGCGGACCCGCCGTGCGCCGGCCGCCAAGAAGGCCGCCCCGGCGAAGAAGGCGGCCCCGACGAAGAAGGCCACCCCGGCGAAGCGAACACCGGCCCGCCGGGCACCCGCCGCCCCAGTCACCGTTCAGCCGGACACCACTGAGCCAGCCCTACCGCCGGGCACCCCCGAGCCCACCCTCCCGCTCGCCGCCACCGCAGGTGTCACGGAGCAGGTCCCAGCCGAGCCCACTCCCGCGCCGGCGCCGGCCGAACCCGCCCGGGAGATCGCGGGTGCGCACGCCGGCCAGCAGGAGGGGCCGGGCTGGTGGGAGGTCACGGCGCGCGTACTCGATCACCCGGGCTTCGCGCCCGAGTTGCTGGCCCTCGCCGCGGTGGACGCCCTCGGGCCGCGCGCCGCCGACTGGGTGCAGCGGACCCGCGACGCCTACCCCGACGCCGACCCCGACGGGCTGGCTCGGCTGGCGACCCGGCGGTTCGTCCGGCTGGCCGGTACGGGCGGTGCACTCGCGGCGGGCGCCGGCCTGTTCGCGCCCGTGGCGGAGCTCACGGCGATGCTCTGGACCCAGGCCAACCTGGTGCTGCACCTGGCCGCCGTCTACGGCCGGGACCCGGCGCATCCGGACCGGGTGGCCGAGCTGCTGGTGCTGACCCAGGTGCATCCGGACGCCGGCACGGCCCGCGCCGCCCTGGACGGGCTGCGCTCGGCCGGCGCTCCGGCGGAGGGTTCGCTGTCCCGGGCGGCCGAGGCGGCCTGGCGACTGGCCACTCCGCTGGTCGCGCAGGCCGCCGGCTGGCTGGGCCTGCGGCTGGCCGCGCGGCTGCTGCCCGGTGCCGCGGCGCTCGCCGCCGCGACCGGCGACGCGACCGCCGCCGAGCGCCTGGCCGCCCGCGCGACCAGCCTCTACCGCCCGCCGCGCCGTTGACCGGTGGCGGCGGGAACGCGCACGGTCAGAGCCAGCCGAACCAGGACTTCGGAAGGAGGGCGTAGCCGACGAAGGCGACCACGTCGAGCAGGGTGTGCGCCACGATGAGCGGCCCGACCCGCCGGGTGCGCAGGTAGAACAGGCCGAAGATCACGCCCATCACGGCGTTGCCGAGGAACGCGCCGAAGCCCTGGTAGAGGTGGTAGGACCCGCGCAGCACGGCACTCGCCGCGAGCACGGCGCCGAGCCGCCACTGAAGCTGCCGCAGCCGGGTGACCAGGTAGCCGACCACGATCACCTCCTCCAGCACGGCGTTCTGCACGGCCGCCAGGATGAGCACCGGCACCGCCCACCAGAGGTGCGGCAGGGCGGCCGGCACCAGGGTGGCGTTGATCCCGAGCTGGGCGGCCGCCCAGAACAGGGCCAGACCGGGCAGGCCGATCAGCGCGGCCAGCCCCGCGCCCCGGGCCAGGTCCGACCCGGGCCGGGTGAGGTCGGCGCCGAGCGCCCGCGCCGGGTCGCCGGGGTCGCGCGCCAGCAGGTGTACGGCGAGCAGCACCGGCAGCAGCGCGAAGAGGATCCCGAGGAGCTGGTACGTCAGGTCGAGGTACGGCCGGGCCGACACGGAGGTGTTCAGCGAGGCGGTCTGCTTCGACAGCCCGCCCGTGGCGGTCAGCTTGGCGACCAGCGAGACCAGGGCGTACACGGCCGACTGGCCGAGGGAGAGGCCGAGCACGAGCAGCGTCTCGGTGCCCAGGGTCCGGCGCGAGACCGGGCGGGTCAGCTCGTCAACCGTCACCGGACCACTGTGCCGCACCCGGGGGCCGGTCGGCACGTCCCGCCGGCCAGGTGAGCCGATCGCACAGTCTGTGCGACCCACCGGCACGCTCCGTGGAGATTCTGTGGGAGCCGATCCGCCCGTCCGGAGAAGGAGCGTGCCCTGTGGCGAACTTCGCGCGGTTGCTGAAGGAGAGCTGGACCCTGGTCGAAGAGGACCGGGAGCGGCTCAGCGGTCACTTCTACGCCCGGCTGTTCCTCCTCGACCCGGCGCTGCGCGGTCTCTTCCCGGTGCAGATGAACGGCCAGGGCGACCGGATCCTGGAGGCGATCGTCACCGCCACCCAGACGCTGGACGACCCGGAGAGCTTCGACGAGTACCTGCGCGCGCTGGGCCGGGACCACCGGAAGTTCCACGTCGAGGCGAGCCACTACGAGACCATGGGCGTCGCCCTGCTCGACGCGCTGCGCAGCACCGCCGGGGACGGCTGGAACCTGGAGTACGACCAGGCGTGGCGGGAGGCGTACGCGAGCATCACCGAGCGGATGCTGGCGGGCGCGGCGGCCGACGACAACCCGCCGTTCTGGCACGCCGAGGTGCTCACCCACGAGCGGCACGGCCCGGACACGGCGGTGCTGACGGTGCGCGCCCTCCAGCATCCGATGACCTGGCAGGCCGGCCAGTACGTGAGTGTCGAGGCGCCCCGGTACCACCCGCGGGTGTGGCGGACGTACTCGGTGGCGAACGCCCCCAACGAGGAGAACGTGCTGGAGTTCCACGTGCGGACGCCGGCCGGGGCGGCGGGTTGGGTCTCCGGGGCGCTGGTCCGCCGGACCAGGCCGGGCGACCTGCTGCGGGTGGCCGCGCCGATGGGGTCGATGACGCTGGACCGGGCCTCGACCCGGGACATCCTCTGCGTGGCGGGCGGGGTCGGGCTGGCGCCCGTCAAGGCCCTGGTGGAGGAGCTGACCCGGGTCAACCGGACCCGCTGGGTGCACGTCTTCTACGGGGCCCGCCGGGCGGCGGAGCTGTACGGGCTGCCCGGCCTGGAGAGGCTGGTGGCCGCTCACCCGTGGCTGTCGGTGACCACGGCGTGCAGCGACGACCCGAACTTCGACGGCGAACTCGGTGACATCTCCGAGGTGGTCACCCGGTACGGGCCGTGGACCACGCACGACTGCTACGTCTCCGGCTCGGCGGCGATGGTCCGGGCGACCCTGCGCGCGCTGGCCGCCGACGACGTCCCGCCGGCCAACATCCGCTACGACACCTTCGGCAACCTGTAGACCTTGCTCCCCCCGAGCCGGGTCGCGTGCCCCTGCTTCCTGGGGCACGCGACCCGGCCCCGTTCACCGGTGCGCGGGCCGGGCCGGCAACCGGCCCGCGCACCGGAGTTCCTGCGGGTCAGTAGCGCCAGGGGGTGCCGCTCTCCCGGTATTCCTCCACCGGCACGAGCGGCACGCCGGGAGTCATCCGGTCGGCGTAGAGGCGACCTTCCAGGTGGTCGATCTCGTGGGCGACCAGCCGCGCCATGGCGTACTCGAAAGACGTGATGACCCGGCTGCCGTCCCACAGGGCGTGCTCGACGTCGATCCGCAGCGGCCGGGGCACCAGGCCGCGGTGGTCGAAGAAGGAGAGGCAGCCCTCGTACTGCTCGTCGGTTTCCCGGGAGCTGTCCACCACCCGAGGGTTGAGCAGCACGACGGGTTCGGCGGCCCGGTCGGCGGGGCGGACCAGCGCGGCGGCCCAGCCGAGCCCGAGCTGCGGCGCCGCGATGCCGACGCCCTTGCTGAACGGGTGCAGCTCGTCGAGGCGGACCAGCAGGCCGGAGAGCCGGTCGACCACCTCCCGGGCCAGGTGCTCCTCGCGCGGCAGGGCGAACTGGCGGGCGGGTTGCCGGAGCAGGTCGTCGCCGCGCTGCACGATGCCGACGGCGCGCATCCGCTCACTGGCCCGGACGCGGACGCCGGGGGCCGGGCCGTCGGGTGGCTCGGCATCAGGGGGCTGGCTGCGGAACCGCCACTGCATCCGGTAGCGGGCGTTCAGCGGCGGGTCGTCGGTCGCCCAGTCGAAGATCGCGCGGCCGCCGTCGTCGCCGCGCTGGATCGGGGTACGCAGCGGTCCCTCCTCGGCGGAGAGGGAGGTCTCGGCGCCCCACACCTTCGGGTCGAGGTCGGCGGGCAGGTCGAGGCGGACGGCGAGGTGCCGGGTGGGCAGGCGTACGGCGCGCTGGAACCAGGGGCCCCACTTGTCCCGCCCGACCCGGTACGCGTACTCGATGGTGACCCGGTCGCCGGGGTAGAGCGGGAAGCGCCCCTCGTCGTTCTCGAAGAGCAGCCAGATCTCCTTGAACGCGTCCCGGTCGTGCTTGGCCCGCCAGTGCATCGGCTCCCGCGCGCCCCCGTCGTCCCGGTAGGCGGTGAGTTGCAGCTCGGCGAAGGTGAGCGGGTGCTCCCGGTGGTGCCGGTTGGAGCGGCCCGGATCGTTGGGGTAGCGGTCGACGGCGACCCGGACCAGGTAGCGGGTGACCGGCTCGGTTCCGGCGTTGTAGAGCTCGCGGCGGATGGCGCAGTGGTAGCCGTCGCCGGTGTGGGTGAGGGTGGCGATCTCGCGCTCGACCACCAGCCCGGTGCCGGGCGGCAGCCACTGGCCGGGTACGGGCAGGTCCCGGTGCGACCCGCTGGACCGGCCGTGCCGCAGCTCGTCGTACTCCCGGAAGCGTTGCCAGATCGCGCCGCTGGCCTCCAGGACGGCCTCGGCGCGGCGCGCGAAATCCTCGGTGGGCCGGTGCCGGCGCCCCTCGACGTGGCTGACGTAGGACGGGTCGAAGCCCATCAGCGTCGCCAACTGCTTCTTGGACAGCCCGCGGCCGGTGCGGTGCCGGGCGAGCTCGGCCGCGAACGAGTCGGCGGCGCGCTCGATGGGTGAGGTCGTCATCGGCTTCCTCGTAGCGGGAAGACCATTTTCACGTTCAGTGGCCGAACGTGTACGGAAACTGCCTCGTATTCGACATTCGCCTTGACAATTCAGCGGTGCCCGTCGATGCTTGCCCGGCCCGCCGCCCCGCTCGGCGGCGTTTTCCGCCCATCCCGCCGGGTAGTACGCGACGGGCGCCGGAGTGAGCGGGACCTCTCTTCCGAGCCCCCGGGACCACTTCCCTCCATCGGGAAGCTGTGGTTAGGCTAGCCTTAGTCCAGGCCGGCGACAGGCGGCGGCCGGCGGGGCGACCAGACAGGGGACGACCAGGTGACTGCGGTGATGCCGGGGCGGGACGTCGCCACCCCGTTCGCCCCGGTCACGGCGACCCTGCGCGCCATGTTCGGCACCGACGACCTGCCCGGGCTCGCGCCCGGCCTGCTGGTCACCGACGGCGCGCCGCACTGGGCCCCGGCCACCCGGCTGGTCGACGGCACCCTGCTCCCCGACTTCCTGCGGGCGGCGGGCCGGCGCTGGGGCGGCACCCCGCACGCCTGCGCCGCGCTGGCCTGGAAGTCCTACAGCTACTGGACGGCCCTGCCGGCCGTGCTCGGCTGGGCCTCGGCCCGGCGGGTGCCGCTGCTCGACCCGGCCGACGTGCTGGTCCACTTCGAGGACCACCACCAGCTGCTGACCCTCGGCCTGCGCAGCTCGACCACGGTCGCGGTGCTGCCCGGCGACCCGCTGGCCCTGGCCGGCGCCCGCGGCGTCCGCGTGGTCGCCGACGAGTCCGCGCTGCTCGACGCGCTGCGTGCCACGCTGCTCGACGCCCACTTCGCCCCGCTGATCGCGGCCATCCAGGGCGAGGTCCGGATCGGCACGCGTACCCTTCTCGGCTCGGTCGCCTCCGGCATCGCGCACGGCATCCTGCGTGCGTCGGACGCGCTCCCCGGCTCCTCCACGGCGACCATCACCACGCTGCTCGACGCGCTCGACCTGAGCGACCTGGTCGAGCTGGTGCCGGGCCCCGCGGGGGAGCCGACCGTGCAGCGGCGCACCTGCTGCCTGGCCTTCACCCTGCCCCGGCCGAAGATCTGCCAGGGCTGCTGCGTCCGCCAGTCCTGACCCGGCCGCCGTCACGCGCCGGTCAGCCGACCAGGGGGCGCACGTCCCAGAGCCAGACCCCGCCGGTGAATGTCGGCGCGATCCCGGTCAGCTCGGTCATCCCCCGGTACAGGGAGCCGGCCTGCCGCAGCCGCGGGTCGAGGACCACCGCGCCCGCCCGCCAGTACCGCAGGTCGTCCACGGCGGCCACCCGGTCCTGCGGCGTGATCGGCGGCACCGCGTCGGTCTTCCGGATGGTGGTGAAGAAGGTGCTGGTGGGGCGGGGCGGGGCGGTGAAGAGGGCGACCCGGCCGGCGCCGGGCCGGGTGTCCGGATAGAGGAAGTAGCCCCGGGCGAGCGGCATGTCCAGCCGGGTCTCGGCGGACCAGCGCAGCGGGACGGCGTACGTGGTGTCGGGGAGCGGGAGCGTGACGATGCTGCGCCCGCCGGCTATGTAGGGCCGCCAGGCGCCGGAGGTGACGAAGGTCGGCGTCGGGTCGACGCGTTCCGAGGGCAGCGGGGTGGGCAGGAGCGGCAGCAGCGCCATGGTGAGCACCGTGGCGGTGGCGAACCGGATCTGGCCCCGGGCGTTCGGGTGCCGCCGGGCCAGCCGCCGGACGTGTTCGGCGCCGAACGCGAGCAGGATGCCGACGATCGGGGTGAGCGCCAGCGACCACCGGGTGGGCACCACCGAGTGCAGGATCGGCAGGTGCTCCAGCGCCGCCCAGGGGCCGGGGATGCCCGTGTCCCGCCCGTCGAAGCGGATCTCCCGGCCGAGCGAGAACAGCACGAAGACCGCGCCGACGGCGGCCAGGCCGAGCACCACGACGTTGCGGCGCAGCCACCAGACCAGTGCGACCGCCAGCACGGCGAGCGGCCAGCCGAAGAACGCGTTCTCCTCGGTGGCGTTCTTGGCCAGCCAGACGCTGCTCCGCGCATCGCCGGCCAGGGACTCGCGGGACCAGGCGACGTAGGAGGCCAGGTCGGTGCGGTAACCCCGGATCAGGGTGGAGAGCCCCTGGTAGGCGCCAGGGCCGAAGAACTGCACGGAGAGCGGGTACGCCAGCAGCACCCCGGAGACCACGGCGGCCACCGCGAGCCCGGCGGCGAAGCGCCGGGTGGCCGCGCGCAGTTCGGGCCGGCCGAGTACGAGTGCCAGCACCACGACGCTCAGGCCGATGGCCGTCATCAGCAGGATCTCCAGGTTGAGGAAAGCCTGCCAGACGATCAGCACGCCGAGCAGCAGGCCGTTGCGCAGCCAGCGGCCCGGCTCGGTGAGACGCAGCGTCCGCCAGACGAGCAGCGGCACCACGAACTGGCTCACGATGTTGGGGTGCGCGTTGGCGTGCGAGACCATCGCCGGCGCGAACGCACAGAAGCCGGCGCCCAGCCAGGCCGGCCCGCGGGCACCGATGAGCACCCGGGAGAGGACGAAATACCAGGCCACTCCGGTGGCGGCCATTCCGAGGGTGAGAAAGAGCAGAAAGGACCAGCGGGGCCCGAACAGGACGGTGACCGGCGTCATTGGCAGCGAAATGGATAATACGGACGTATTCGCCATCAGATTGACGCCGTCCGGCACATTCATCCGGTCCGAGGTGAAGGGATAGGCAAAATCGGTCACGACCCGCGCACCGTGCGCCATCATCCACTCGAACTGCGCCTGATCGGTGCGGTTGTCCCGGATGCCGTTCGCCGGGTCCAGCCAGAGCCGGGCGGTGATCCAGAAGGCGAGCAGCACGAAACTGAGCACGGCGACGACGTCGACCCACCTGCCCCGCCCCGGTCGTCCGCCCTCGTCGGGCCCGTCCCCGGTGTCTCCACCCGCGGCGGCGTCCGATTCAGGAGTAGTCATGACAATTCAGAGCGTAGTCAGGGTATGGCAGGGCCGTGACATGTTTCTGGGTACTGGCGTACTATGTGCCGGGTTCGCCTACCGCCGATCACGTGCCCACCCCCGACCACAATTCGGCCACCCCCGGTGCCCCGATTCCCCCGCCGTCCATCCGGATGGTTCACTCTGTCGGTCCAGGCGCGGGTCAGTCATATCGTGAGGAATCGACGCATGGCAGAAATCACTGGGGATCAGCGCGTCCAGTCGGAGGTGCTCGAAGGCCTGGCGACGGCGGTCAACCACCGTCGCTGGTTCGTCGAGCTCGCCGTGCCCTACCTCGGTGACAACCCCATCGAGATCGGTAGCGGGCTGGGCGACTACGCCCTCGAGTGGTCTCAGCACATTCCCCGCATGACCGCCACCGAGGCGGACCCGGACCGCCTGGTCCGGCTCAAGGAGCGGCTGGCCGAGCACCCGGGCATCGAGGTCCGGCAGATGCTGCTGCCGCACTCGGAGCGCGGCGACTACAGCGCGGCCGTGTCGTACAACGTGCTGGAGCACATCGAGGACCACGTCGGCGCACTGAGCAGCATGCGCGAGCTGGTCCGCCCGGGCGGCGCCGTGATCATCATCGTGCCCGCGTTCCAGTTCGCCATGAGCCCGGCCGACATCGCCACCGGCCACGTCCGGCGCTACACGAAGAAGACCCTGGCCGCGGCGATGACCGGGGCGGGTCTCACCGTGGAGAAGATCCACTATGCGAACGCGCTCGGCCTGATCGGCTACTTCATGGCCACCAAGGTCTTCCGGCTGATGCCGAAGGAAGGGCCCATGGTGAAGGTCTACGACACCCTGGTCCTGCCGGCCACCAAGGCCGCCGAGCAGCGCGTCCGGCCGCCGTTCGGCCAGTCGGTCTTCGCGGTCGCCCGCGTCCCGGCCTGACCGGAGCGGGGCCTCCGCGGGCACGGAGGCCCCGTCAGCTCACTCCTTGATCTGGTACGTCGGCCGGATGACCGCCCGGGCCAGCGTGTGGAAGGCCAGGTTGAAGCCGACGTACGCGGGGCTGGCACCCTTGCCCACGTCGAGCCGCTCCACGTCCACCGCGTGCACCGCGAAGACGTACCGGTGGGGCCGGTCGCCGGGCGGCGGGGCGGCACCGCCGTAGCCGGTGTCGCCGTAGTCGTTGCGGATGCTGAAGGCGCCACCGAGGTCGCTCTCCGCGGCCCCGGTCGGCAGCTCGGTGACCGAGGCGGGCACGTCCACCAGCACCCAGTGCCAGAAGCCGCTGCCGGTCGGCGCGTCGGGGTCGAAGCAGGTGACCACGAAACTCCTGGTCTCGTCCGGGAAGCCCGACCAGGCCAGGTGCGGTGAGACGTTCTCGCCGCCGGCGCTGCCGTGCGCGTACCGGGCGTCCATCGGCTCACCGTTGTGCACGTCGTCGCTGGTCAGGTTGAACGACGGCACCGTCGGCAGCAGCTCGTACGGGTCCGGGGCGATCGGTCGTTCCAGGCTCATCGGGGCGGGTCCTTCCGGTGCGAGCGAGTTGTCCTGGGAACCTTCTTACCCCTCAGGGCCTCGGCACCCAACGTGGAAGGCTCATCTCGGCGCACCAGCCGGAAGCGGAGACGCCCACCGGCTGGCGTTCCTGCCAGCCGGTGGGCGCGACCGCGCTCAGTAGCAGGGCGAGATGGCCCAGAGCGGGTCCCAGTCGACGGAACCCGAGGACGGGCTCTTGGCCAGGACGTGGATCGGAATGCCCTGGGAGCCGAGGAGGTACGGGTTGGGGGCACCACTGCTCTGGTTGTTGCGCCAGTAACCCGTGCCCGTCCAGTTGTAGATGTCGTAGATCTGGCAGGTGTAGAGGAAGAACACCTTCCACGCAGAACCGGCCCAGACCTGGGCGCAGAAGTAGCCGGACGAACAGGTGTAGGTGCCTCCCGGCGCCACGCTCTTGGTGGTGACCGATGGCGAGATCGTGGGCGTCGCGGCGATGCCGATGCCCTGCGGTGCCGCGGGCGTGGTGACGCGAATGCCGCCCGCGTCGAGGCTCGAGGGAGCGGCCATCGCGACCTGCTCGGTGACGACCGGTGCGGATCGGGTGGCCGCGGAAGCCGTGGTGGGGATGCCGGTGGCGGCGACCACCAGCGCCGCGTCGACGGCAGGATGGAGACGGCGGAGGGTGTGGGATTCGAACCCACGAAGACATCGCTGCCTTACCGGTTTTCAAGACCAGCGCCATCGGCCACTAGGCGAACCCTCCCTGCCGCGTCCCCCGACGGGGTACGCGACCGTGCCTAGTCTGCCACGGCCGGTGAAATGGGCGAGCCGCCGTCCCACCCCTGCTGTCAGGATGCTCCCGTGTGGGAGACCCCGGCGGTGGTGTTGATCAGCGGAATCATGGCGGCCGGCAAGTCCACTGTGGCCGAGCTGCTGGCCCGGCGGCTGCCCCGCGCGGTGCACCTGCGCGGCGACGTGTTCCGGCGCATGATCGTGAGCGGGCGGGCGGCGATGACCGCCGACCTCACCGACGAGGCGTGGCGGCAGCTCCGGCTCCGCTACGACCTCGCCGCGTCGGCCGCCGACCGGTACGCCGCCGCGGGCTTCACCGTCGTACTCCAGGACGTGGTGCTCGGAGCGGAGCTGCCGGCGCTGGTCGACCGGGTCCGGCACCGGCCGCTGGCCGTGGTGGTGCTCGCCCCCCGCGCCGACGTGGTCGCCGCCCGCGAGCGGGGGCGGCCCAAGCAGGGGTACGGCGACTGGCCGGTGGCCGACCTGGACGCCGACTTCCGGGCCACCACGCCCCGGATCGGGCTCTGGCTGGACAGCTCGGCGCAGACCCCGGAGGAGACGGTGGACGAGATCCTGGCCCGGGCGTGGACGGCGGGCCGGATCGGGTAAGACTGGGTCATGCACGCGATCACGATCCCGAAACCCGGCGGCCCCGAGGCTCTCGTCTGGGCGGCGGTGCCCGACCCGGAGCCCGGCCCGGGCGAGGTGGTGGTCGAGGTGTGTTCCAGTGCGGTGAACCGGGCCGACCTGCTGCAACGGCAGGGTCAGTACCCGCCGCCGCCGGGCGCGCCGGCGTACCCCGGTCTGGAGTGTGCCGGGGTGGTGGCCGCCGTCGGGCCGGAGGTGACCGGCTGGTCGGTCGGCGACGAGGTCTGCGCGCTGCTGGCCGGCGGCGGGTACGCCGAACGGGTCGCCGTGCCGGCCGGACAGCTGCTGCCGGTGCCGGCAGGGGTGGACCTGGTCGACGCGGCGGCGCTGCCCGAGGTGGCCTGCACGGTCTGGTCGAACGTGGTGCAGCTGGCCCGGTTGGCCGAGGGCGAGACGCTGCTGGTGCACGGCGGCGGCAGCGGGATCGGGACGTTCGCCATCCAGCTCGGGGTGGCGCTCGGCGCGACCGTGGTGGTGACCGCCCGGGCGGCGAAGCACGAGCGGCTGCGCGAGCTGGGTGCCGCGCACACCATCGACTACGCGGAGCAGGACTTCGTCGAGGAGTTGCGCCGCGTCACCGACGGCCGGGGCGCCGACGTGGTCCTGGACATCATGGGCGCCGCCTACCTGCCGGGGAACGTGGCGGCCCTGGCCACCGGCGGCCGGCTCGTGGTGATCGGCATGCAGGGCGGCCGCAAGGGCGAGCTGGACCTCGGGACGCTGCTGGCGAAGCGAGCCTCGGTGCACGCGACCGCGCTACGGTCCCGCCCGCTGGCCGAGAAGGCGGAGATCGTCCGGGGTGTCCGCGAGCAGGTGTGGCCGCTGGTCGAGGCGGGGAAGGTCCGCCCGGTCGTCCACGCCCGGGCGAAGATGGCGGAGGCCGCCGACGCGCACCGGCTGGTGGAGACCAGCGACCACGTGGGCAAGGTGCTGCTGGTCCGCTGACCGGTCAGGCGGCGGCGTCCGGCCCGGGGCGGGGAAGCATGAGCCGGGCGCCGGCGCCCTCGGCGGCGAGCGCGTCGCCCGGGTTGTAGAGGGTGCAACGCTGCAACGACAGGCAGCCGCAGCCGATGCAGCCGTCGAGGTCGTCGCGGAGCTTGCCGAGCAGCCGGATCTTCTCGTCCAGCCGCTCGCGCCAGGCCCGGGAGAGGGCGGCCCAGTCGTCGGGGGTGGGCGTCCGCCCCGACGGCAGCGAGTCCAGCGCCTCCCGGATCTCCTCCAGCGAGACGCCGACCTGCTGCGAGATCCGGATGAACGCCACCCGGCGCAGTTCGGTGCGGGCGTAGCGACGCTGGTTGCCGCCGGTCCGCTCGGCGCGGATCAGCCCGAGCCGCTCGTAGTAGCGCAGCGCGGAGGGAGCGACGCCGCTGCGCTCGGCGAGCTGGCCGATGGTCAGGGTTGCTTCGTGCATCACAGGGCCTTGAGTTGAAGTGCGCTTCAACTCCGAGGCTATCCGCATGACGACGACGACCGCCACCGACCCCGCGGTGCTCGGGGCACTGCTCGACCGGGTACGCGCCGGCCGCGAGTTCGGGCCCAACGTGTACTCGACGCTGGACGTGCTCCAGGTGCTCTACGACCGGGTGCTCCGGGTCACCCCGGCGACCGTGGACGACCCGGACCGTGACCGCTTCCTGCTCTCCAAGGGGCACGCGGTTTCGGGCTACTACGCGCTGCTCGCCGCCAAGGGCTTCATTCCGGTGACCTGGCTCGACGACCAGGGCGGCCCGGAGAGCCGGCTCGGCGACCACCCGGACCGGCTGCTGGTGCCCGGGGTGGAGATCGGTTCCGGATCGCTCGGCCACGGCCTCGGCCTGGGCGTGGGCACCGCGCTCGGCCTGCGGGCCCAGGGCCGCACCGACCCCCGGGTGTACGTGCTGCTCGGCGACGCCGAACTGGACGAGGGCTCGAACCACGAGGCGATCGCGTACGCGGGCGCCACCGGGCTCGGCAATCTGACCGCGATCGTGCTGGACAACGACTCCGCGAGCCACGGCTGGCCGGGTGGCGCGGCCGGCCGGTTCACCGTCAACGGGTGGACCGCCGCGACCGTCGACGGCCGGGACCACGAGGCCCTGTACACCGCCCTGACCGGGCACGACCACCACCGGCCGCACGTCGTCGTCGCGGTCGTCACCGACGGGGAGTGACCATGACCATGCGCGACGTCTTCGTGACCACGGCCGGGGAGGTCCTGGCCGATCCCCGCACCACGGTGGTGCTCGCCGACATCTCGGCCGCCGCGTTCGCCCCGGCCGCCGCGCGCTACCCGGGCCGGGTGGTCAACGTGGGCATCCGGGAGCAGTTGATGGTGGGCGTCGCCGGCGGGCTGGCGCTGACCGGGCAGCGGCCGATCGTGCACAGCTACGCGCCGTTCCTCGTCGAGCGGGCGTACGAGCAGATCAAACTGGATCTCGACCACCAGGGGGTCGGGGCGGTGCTGGTCAGCGTCGGGGCGTCGTACGACCGGGCGGCGGCGGGGCGCACCCACCTGGCGCCGGCCGACGTGGCGCTCATCGACACCCTGCACGACTGGACCGTGCACGTGCCCGGCCACCCCGACGAGGTGCCGGGGCTGCTGCGCGACGTGGTCTGCGGGCAGGGCTCGGCGTACCTGCGGCTGTCGACGCAGACCAACGCGCGGGCGTACCCCGAGGCGGGTGACCTGCGGGTGATGCGGGACGCCGGGCCGGGCGCGCCGCTGCTGGTGGCGGTGGGGCCGCTCCTGGACGCGGCCCTCGCGGCGGTGGCCGACCGGCCGGTCACGGTGGCCTGGACCCACCGGCCACGCCCGTTCGACACGGCCGGGCTGCGGGCGCTCGCCGGCACCGAGGTGATCCTGGTCGAGCCCTACCTGGCGGGCACCTCGGCCCGGGCGGTGGGCGCCGCGCTGGCCGACCGGCCGCACCGGCTGCTCGCCCTCGGGGTGGGCCGATCGGAACTGCGCCGCTACGGCACGCCCGAGGACCACGACCGCTGGCACGGCCTGGACGAGGCCGGCCTGCGCCGCTCGGTCGACGCGTTCCTCACCCCGGCCCGGGCCGCCGCCTGACCGACGAGACGACGGGACCCCGCGACACCGGCCTGGCCGGGGTGCGGGGTCCCGTGTCGTGTGTGTGGCTCAGCGGGCGGCGGGGCCGACCGGGTGGCGCCGGGCGCGCTCGCGAGCCAGGATCCAGATCGCCTCGACGCCGTCCTTCCAGGTGATCTTCTTGCCCTCCTCGCGGCCCCGGGCGCGGTAGCTGATTGGGACCTCGTAGGGGCGGATGCGCTGGCGGAGCAGCTTGCCGGTGACCTCGGCCTCCATGCCGAAGCCGCGCGAGCGGACCTGGAGCGAGCGGTAGAGCTCCAGCGGCATCAGCTTGAAGCAGGTCTCCAGGTCGCCGATGTACGAGTTGTAGAGCACGTTGGCGGCGAGGGTCACGCCCTTGTTGCCCATCACGTACCAGAAGCTGTAGGAGCTGTGGCTGCCGAAGGTCCGGTTGCCGTAGACCACCTTGGCCCGCCCGTCGAGCACCGGCTCGAGCAGCCGCGGGATGTCCTGCGGGTCGTATTCCAGGTCGGCGTCGAGGATGACCATGTACTCGCCCTCGGCGTTGTCGACGGCGGTCTTGATCGCCGCACCCTTGCCGGCGTTGCGCTGGTGGGTGATGACCCGCAGCCGGGCGTCGTCCACCCGGCCGAGCACCTCGCCGGTGCCGTCACGGCTGCCGTCGTCCACGACGACGAGTTCGATCTCGCACGGGTAGTCCACCGCCAATGCCTGCTTGAGGGCATCCGCGATGCGTTCTTCCTCGTTGTAGACCGGCATGAGGATCGAGAGCTTCACGGGTTCTCCACGGTGGCGGCGGTAAGTCGGGGCCTAGCGTAACCCGGCTGGTCGCCGAGGTCACCACAGCCCGCCCGCGGCCTGGCTAAGACACCCCCGGCATCCGGCCTCGGGACCTGCCGGAACGGCACCGGGGCCGGCGGGCTGACGCCGGCCCCGGTACCCCCGGCCTACCGCTGCTTGAGGGGTACGACGACGAGGCGGGCGACGGACGTGTCGCCGTCCTTCGCACCGGCCACGCCGACCGTCGTGCCGACCTTGATGTCGCTGGACTGCACGGTGGCGCGCCGCTCGACCACCCGGATCTTCTCGTCGAAGGCCCAGGTCACGGTGAAGCCGTCGGTCGACTTCACGGTCATCGACTTCGCGTCGATCGCGGTCACCTGGCCGCGCTGCACGGCGACGGTCTTCGTCCCGCCGTCCTTGGTCTGCACCACGACCTCGCCGTGCAGGGTGTTCTTGCGCAGCAGCACGCGGGCGCGGTGCCGCTTGCGCCACTCCTGCCCCTGCTCGCCCCGCGGGCCGGCCTGCTCGCCCGGGCCGCCGGAGGCCGAGGGCGCCGGGGCGGCGACGGGGTCGACGTCCAGCTCGGCGGCGTCGACGCCGAGCGCGGCCAGCGCCTGGCCGTCCGCGCCCAGGGCGGCGGCCACCTCGACGGCGGTCTCCTTCGCCGAGTCCTGCGCGACCTGGGCCGGGCCACATCCGGCGAGCCCGAGCGCGGCCGCGGCGAACAGCGCGGTGACGCCGGTGACGATTCCCTGACGTGCCATCAGTGTTCCTCTCGTCCGTGATGCCGTCAGCATCCCCCGCGCCGGCGAGGGGATCGTCAGGCCGATGTTCGGGTCAGGTAAGGATCACCGGGCAGCCGGACGGCGAAGGCGGCGCCGCCCTCCGGAGCGTGCCCGGCGGTGATCTCGCCGCCGAGCCGCCGGACCAGCCCGGCGGCGAGCGCCAGCCCCAGGCCGCTGCCCACCTTGCGCACCCCCCGGTACCGCTGGTGCAGCGCCCCGCGCTCGAACGCCACGGCCAGGTCGTCGTCGGTGAAGCCGGGTCCGCCGTCCCGGACCTCGACGACGCCGCCCGCGGCCGGGTCCGTGCCGGCCGCCCGCACCGCGAGCACGATCGGCGCTCCCGGGGGTACGACCCGCAGCGCGTTCTCCAGCAGCCCGTCCACCACCTGCCGGATCCGCCCCGGATCGGTGTACGCGGGCACCGGCCCGCCCGGCGCCTCCACCCGGAACGGCACGCCGACCGCCGCACACCGGTCGGACCAGGTGCGCGCCGCGTCGGCGGCGAGCCGGGTCAGGTCGACCGGCCCGGGTTCCAGCGGGAAGTCGGCGGCCTCCAGCCGGGCCAGCGCCAGCAGGTCGCTGACCAGCCGGTCCAGGTGCTCGGCCTCGGCGAGCACGGTCCGCCCGGTGGCCGGCACCGCGTCGGTCTCGATCACCCCGTCGGCCAGCGCCTCGGCGTAGCCGCGGATCGCGGTGAGCGGGGTGCGCAGCTCGTGCGAGACCGAGAGCAGGAACTCGCGCTGCCGCCCCTCGCTGGTGGCCAGCGCGGCGGCCAGCCCGTTCAGCGCGTACGCCAGGTCGGCCACCTCGTCGGGCGGTTCCACCGGCACCCGGACCGCCCGGTCCCCGGCCCGCAGCCGGGCCGCGGCGGTGGCCGCGGACCGGATCGGCCGGGCCAGCCGGCGGGCCAGCAGCAGCCCGGCGGCCGCACCGGCGGCGAGCCCGGCGAGCATCGGCAACCAGAGGCCGAGCAGCACCTGCCGCCACGGTCCCTTCCGGGTCGGCTGGGCCAGCACCACGCCGTCCCCGCCGGGCAGCGCCCGCCCCTCGACCAGGGCCCGCTGGCCGCCGACCAGTCGCCGGCCGGAGAAGTCCCGGCCGGCCGCCACCCGGTTCACGAGCTGCGGGGGCAGGCCGGCGCGGTCGGCCTGGCCGGCCCGGATCAGGAAGACCTCGATCTGCTGCTGGCGGAGCTGGCGGATCAGCCGGTCCCCGGCGTTGTCCCGCTGGCGCACTGCGCGGACGCGCAGCACCTCGGCGGCGAGCCGGGCCTGGGCGGCCAGCGCGGCCTGGTCGCGCCGCTCCGCGCCGCGCACCGCCAGAGGCACCGCGACCAGCGCGGTGACCAGCACCGACACGAGTGCCACCGCGCAGGTGACCAGCACCGCGCGGGCGGTCAGGGTGTGCGCGAACCGCCGGCGGGGCGGGGCCGACGGGCCGGACCCGATGACGGGTAGCGCGACGGTGGGCTGCTCAGGCATCGGCCGCGTATCCGACGCCGCGGTGGGTGCGGATCACGCTCGCCGGGCCCAGCTTGGCCCGGACCTGCGCCACGTGCACGTCGACCGTCCGGGTGCCGGCGTGTGCCGTGTACCCCCAGACGCCGGCCAGCAGTTCCTCCCGCGTGAAGACCCGGCCGGGCCGGGCCATCAGGTGCGCGAGGAGATCGAACTCGGTGGAGGTGAGCTGCACCGGGACGCCGCCGGCGGTGACCGTGCGGCGGGCCGGGTCGAGGGTGACCGCGCCGACCATCCGGGGCTGCTCGGCCGCGCCGGGCACGCCGGCGGTGCGGCGCAGCACCGCCCGGACCCGGGCGACCAGCTCGCGCGGGCTGAACGGCTTCGTCACGTAGTCGTCGGCGCCCAGTTCCAGGCCGACGATCCGGTCCACCTCGTCATCGCGGGCGGTGAGGAAGATGACCGACGTCCAGTCGCCGGCCTCGCGCAGCCGCCGGCAGATCTCGGTGCCGGCCAGGCCGGGCAGCGCGATGTCGAGCACGCAGGCCACCGGGCGCAGCCGCCGTGCGGCGGCCAGCCCCGCGACCCCGTCCCGTTCCAGGTGTACGCCGAACCCGTCCCGGGTCAGATAGAGCCGGACCAGGTCGGCGATGGCCGGCTCGTCCTCCACCACGAGGACGAGCCCGCGCGGTGCGTCGTCGGCGGTCACCGGCCCATGATTACCGACGGGGGCCGCCCGGGCGGCCGGCGGAATGTTCGGGTTCGGTAAGGAGCCGGTCAGCGCACGGTCGCGGGACGGAGCACGGTGGCTCGGGCGCCGGCCGGCGGCTGGCCGATGGTGGCGACCAGCCGCTCTGCGGGCGTCCGGAGCCGGGTGCGGAAGGCGTGGTTGAGCAGGGCGTCGAGTTGCCACACCTGCTTCGGGTGGTGGGTTCGGATGAGGAACCGCTCCCGGACGCCGTCGATCGCGGTGGCCGCCAGCTCCAGGCTGTGCGACCGGGGGTCGGGGCTCCACGTGACGTTGCTCAGCTCGCGCAGCTCGGTGTTGAGGTGCAGGCGCAGCCGGTGCAGCACCCGGGTCTGCCGGGTGACCACCAGGCGGCGGTGGGTGAGCAGCATGAGGTAGTCGCCGCCGATCGGGTGGTCCGGGCGGCTGCACCGGGTGACCAGGATGGTCGCGTCGCCGGAGCCGACGCACCGGCGGAAGACCGGCATGTGCCGGCTGACGGTCTGGGTCGCCAGGCCGGTCTCGGCGGCGGCCGGAAGGAACGTTCGCGAGAACACGTCCATGCAAGATGCAACGAGCAGGTGAGTCGGGGTGATATGGGTCACTCCCGATTTCTGGAACTTCCACCCGTGCAATCGCACCCCGTGTGCGACGTCCGTCCCGCTCAGGCGGGCGGGGCGGTGAACACCTCGCCGAGCCAGCCGGGGACGGCGGCCGCGTACTCGGCCCGGGCCGGGTCGGGGGTGGCCAGGGCACGGCGCCAGGACAGCGACCGGCTCACCGTGGCCACCGTCATGGCCAGGCCGGCGGCCTCCCGCAGGGTGGACCGGTCGTGCCGGTCGGTCCACGCCTCCAGGTAGGCGTCGCGCAGCCGGCCCAGCACCGGGTCGCCCGGCGCCAGCCCGGCACCGTGCGCCACCGAGTTGAGGGTCACGAGCAGGCTGCCGAACGGGTGGGCCACCGAGGCGTCCCCCCAGTCGAAGAAGCGGTAGCCGGCGCCGGTGACGAAGACGTTCCCGTCGTGCAGGTCGTCGTGCTGCACGGTGGCCGGGACGCCGAACTCCGCGAGCCGGCGGCAGGTCGCGGCGAACTCCGGCCGGTACGCCCGCAACCGCGCGTGCAGTTCCGGGGTCAGCCCGTCCGGCTCGCCGAGCAGCAGGGACTCCTCGTCGTCGAGCAGCCCGTCGAGGAGTCCCGGCATCAGCTCGGGCCGCTGGTCGGGCACGCCCGCGGCGAGTAGCCGATCGGCCTGCGGCGCGACCGCGGTCTGCAGGGCAGCGTACGCGGGCAGCACCCGCTCCCAGCGCGTCAGGTCCCCGGCGAGCACGTCGCGCAGGCTCGGACCGCCGTCGGGGAGCAGCGACCAGCCGTGCGCGGGGTCGACGGCCAGGGGATCGAGCACCGTCCCCGGGGCGAGCCGGGCCAGCTCGGCCAGGAGGGCCGCCTCGTAGCGGGTGCCCGGGTTGTTGGCCTTGAACCAGACCGGGCCGGCGTCGGTGGGCACCCGCCAGACCAGCGACCAGGGGCGGACCCGTGGCTCGACCGGGCCGGTCACCCGGCGGCCGTGCGGGCCCAGCGCGTCGCCGATCCAGGCCAGCGCGGCGTCCCGCCACAGCGGATCGGACCAGTCGGGTGTCGTCACGGTCGGGACGCTAGGCGCTGCCCGCGGCGGCGGCCAGCGATTTCAGAGCAGCTCGACGATGGTGGCGTTGGCCATGCCGCCGCCCTCGCACATGGTCTGGAGGCCGTAGCGGATCCCGTTGTCGCGCATGTGCTGGAGCATCGTCGTCATGATCCGGGCGCCGGAACCGCCGAGCGGGTGGCCGAGCGCGATCGCGCCGCCGCGCGGGTTCAGCCGCTCCGGGTCCGCCTCGGTCTCCGCCAGCCAGGCCAGCGGCACCGGGGCGAACGCCTCGTTCACCTCGTACACCCCGATCTCCTCGATGCCCAACCCTGCGCGGCGCAACGCCTTCGCGGTGGCCGGGATGGGCGCGGTGAGCATGGCGACCGGGTCGTCGGCGGCGACCACGGCGGTGTGCACCCGGGCCAGCGGGCGCAGGCCGTGGCGGCTGGCCCACTCGCTGGTGGTGACCGCGAGCGCCGCGGCCCCGTCGGAGATCTGCGACGCGGAGCCGGCGGTGACCACGCCGTCGGCCTTGAACGGGGTGGCCAGCTCGCCCAGCTTGGCCAGCGACGTGTCCCGCCGGATGCCCTCGTCGGCGGTGAACTTGCCGCCGTCGGCCAGCGCCACCGGCGCGAGCTCCGGATCGAACGCCCCGGCGTCCTGCGCGGCGGCGGCCTTCTCGTGGCTGGCCAGCGCGAACTCGTCGAGCTGCGTGCGCGAGAAGCGCCACCGCTGCGCGATCAGCTCGGCGCCGACGCCCTGGTTGAACGGGAGCGGGCTGTCCGCGGCGACGCCCTCGACGCCGCGGTAGCGCTCCAGGATCGCCGGGCTGAACGGCATCCCGCCGGCCACGCTGGAGCCCATCGGTACCCGGGTCATCGACTCGACGCCCCCGGCGACCACCAGGTCGGCCTGGCCGGAGAGCACGGTGGCGGCGGCGAAGTGCAGCGCCTGCTGGCTGGACCCGCACTGCCGGTCGAGCGTGGTGCCGGGGACCGACTCGGGCCAGCCGGCGGCGAGGACCGCGTTGCGGGCCACGTTCCACGACTGCTCGCCGACCTGGGACACGCAGCCCCACACCACGTCGTCGACGTCGACCGGGTCGATGCCGGTCCGCTCGGCGAGGGCGCGCAGCACGTGCGCCGAGAGGTCGACGGGGTGCACGCCGGCGAGGCTGCCCTTGCGCCGCCCGACCGGGGTCCGCACCGCACCGACGATGACCGCGTCACTCATGTCCTACTCCCCGGTAACCTGGCTTGCTCCGATCCTACGTGCTGACCCGGCCGGTCGTCCTCCCCCGATCCGCGGCCTGCCCGGCTGGCATGCTGGGAACGTGACTCCACAGTCGTCCCCGGCCCGGCAGTGGCGGGTGCCGCCGGTGCTGCCGGCGATCAAGGCGCTCGGCGCGCTCGTCCTGGTCGCGCTGGGCCTGCTCTTCGCGGGCGAGGACCGGATCCAGCTGGTGCTCGCGGGCCTGGCCGCGGCCGCGCTGCTCGGCTGGGCGCTGCGCGACCTGGTGGCGCCGGTCCGGCTGGCCGCCGATCCCGAGGGGATCACCGTGATCCACGGCTACGCCCGCCGCCGCCGGCTGCCCTGGGCGGCCGTGGAGGCCATCCGGGTGGAGCGGCGTACCCGGCGCGGGCTCACCGCCGAGACGCTGGAGATCGACGCGGGCGAGTCGCTGCACCTGTTCGGCCGCTACGACCTGGACGCGCCGCCGGAGGAGGTCGCCGCCGCGCTGGAGGCCGCCCGCGCCGCCGCGCGCTGAGCCCGCCGCGCGTTGAGCCCGCCGCGCCCGGTCAGCCGGTCAGCGCGGCCGTGCGGACGAGGATCAGCCCGAGCATCGCCGCCAGCAGGATCGTCCCGCCGGCCACCTGGAAGGCGGTCCGCCGCATCCGCGGGGCGTACGCGAGGACCAGGGCCATGAGCGCGCCGACCACCAGGCCACCGAGGTGCCCGGCCACGGAGATGCCCGGCACGGTGAACGTGAAGATCAGGTTGATCACGAGGATCGGCACGATGGCCGAGGTGTCCCGGCCCAGCCGGCGCATGATCACGAAGATCGCGGCGAAGAGGCCGAAGATTGCCGTCGACGCGCCGACCGCGGGCTGGTTCGGGGCGCTGAACAGGTAGACCGCGACATTGCCGCCCAGCCCGGCGATCAGATAGAGCGCCAGGAACCGCAGCGGGCCGAGCACGGCCTCCAGGGTCCGGCCGAGCACCCAGAGCGCCCACATGTTGAGCAGCAGGTGCACCAGGCCGTAGTGCAGGAACATCGCGGTGACCAGGCGGTACCACTCGCCCTGGGCGACCCCGCCGACGGTGCCGTCGGGGAAGACGGCCTGGCCCAGCACCGCGCCCCAGTTGGTCAGCGGCGTCGAGCCGCCCATGAGGCCGCCGAAGCCGGACCCGCCGGCGGCGGCGTCGCCGCCCCGGTCGGAGGCGATGGACAGGACCATCACCAGCACGTTCAGCGCGATCAGGGTCTTCGTGACGTAGCCCTGGCGGCCGGCCGCACCGCCCCCGAAGGCGGTACGCGCCGGCCGCACGCTGCGGCGTCCCTCGCTGACGCACTCCGGGCACTGGTGGCCGACGGAGGCGTCCCGCATGCACTCCGGGCAGATCGGCCGGTCACAGCGGGTGCACCGGACGTACGTCTCCCGGTCGGGGTGCCGGTAGCAGACCGGAGTGGTCGGCGCCGGCCCGCCGGTGGCGTCGCCTGCCTGCCCGGAGCGCTCAGTCATGCGAGCAAAGGTACCCGCGCGACGCTCAGGCCGGCTTGCGCTCGATCTCGACGCGCTCGATGACCACGTCCTGGAGCGGCCGGTCGCTCGGGCCGGTCGGGGTGTTGGCGATCGAGTCCACGACCTTCGCCGACTGCTCGTCCGCGACCTGACCGAAGATGGTGTGCCGGTTGTTCAGGTGCGGCGTCGGGCCCACCGTGATGAAGAACTGCGAGCCGTTGGTGCCGGGCCCGGCGTTCGCCATCGCCAGCAGGTACGGCCGGTCGAAGCGCAGCTCCGGGTGGAACTCGTCGCCGAACTTGTAGCCCGGGCCACCGCGACCGGTGCCGGTCGGGTCACCCATCTGGATCATGAAGCCGCTGATGACGCGGTGCGAGATGGTGCCGTCGTAGTACGGCCCGCTGCCCGGCTGGCCGGTGCGCGGGTCGATGTACTCCCGGGTGCCCTCGGCCAGTTCCACGAAGTTGCGGACGGTCTTCGGCGCGTGGTTCGGGAAGAGCTCCAACCGGATCGGGCCGGCGTTGGTGTGCAAGGTGGCGTAGACAGCCTCGGCCACGGGTACTCCTCACTCGTTGGTCAGTTCCATGCGGATCCTCCCATGTGCCCGATCTGGCCATGCGGAGGCATCCGAAGGTGGAGGATGACGGAGGAACAACTCCCAGGAGGTGGGACCGTGTTTGGAATCGGGCGGCGCAAGACCCAGGGGCAGCTCGCGAGGACGGAGCTGAACCAGGGCATCGGTCACCTGAGGCAGGCCGCCGCACACGCGGCGAAGGGTGCCGGCGCCACGGTCGGCCCGCGCGTCCAGGCAGCTCGGGGCGCCGTCGGGCCCACCGCGATCGTCGTCCGGGACCGGGCGTCGAGCGGTGTCGCGTCGACGGTCGCCGCGATCGCGCCCCTGCTCATGGCGATGCGGAACGCCCAGGCCGAGGCCGCCGGCAAGGCTCTGACCGGCCGCAAGGCCGCCGCCGCCAAGCAGGCCGCGACGAGCAAGAAGGTGAAGGCGAAGAACATGAAGGCCGCGAAGAAGAAGCAGAAGAGGTCGCGCGGTATGACGACCGGCCTGCTGGTCGCCGGGACCGTCGCCGGCCTGGCCGGCGCGATGGCCATGCGCCGGCGCCGCGAGCAGCAGGAATGGGCCGAGTACGACCCGACCGGCAAGCTGGAGCCGCTGCGGGAGGACGTGGACACCATCGTGGTGGAGACCCCCGACGCAACCGCGAAGGTCACCCAGGCCGGCCCGACCGGCGCCGGCAGCTCGGCGGTGGCCGGCAGCGGCAGCGCCTCGACCGCCACGTCGAGCAGCCAGCCGGTGATCCAGCCGACCGACAAGGTCCCCTCGGTCGCCGAGGGCGCCCGGGACGCCTCCGGTCGCCCGGCCGACGACGTCACCAAGGCCACGCAGAACGGCCGGAGCACCGCGAAGTCCAGCGGCCGCCGCTGACCCGACGGTCACCGGAAAGCGCCGGCGCGCGGGGGTACGCCCCCTCGCGGCCGGCGCTTCCGTCTGGCGGGTCGGTGCCGGCCGCCGGTCAGAGCCAGCCGTTGCGGCGGAACAGCCGGTAGAGCGTGAACGACGAGATGAGCATGAGCGCCCACACGCCCGGGTAGCCGTAGGTCCAGCCCAGCTCCGGCATGTACTTGAAGTTCATGCCGTAGATGCCCGCGATGGCGGTCCACACCGCGCCGATCGCCGCCCAGGCCGCGATCTTGCGCATGTCGTTGTTCTGGTCGACGGTGACCTGGGCCAGCCGCGCCTGGAGGATCGAGTTGAGCAGGTCGTCGTAGGAGTTCACCTGCTCGACGGTGCGGCTGAGGTGGTCCTGCACGTCCCGGAAGTAGCGCCGCACCTCCTGCGGCACCTCCCGGTTCACCTGCGAGGTGAGGGTGAGCAGCGGGCGCTGCAACGGCACCACGGCCCGCTTGAACTCCACCAGCTCCCGCTTCATCTGGTAGATCCGCTGGATCCGCCCGCTGCCCTGCCGGTCGAAGACGTCCGCCTCCAGCACGTCGAGGTCGTCCTCCAGCCGGTCGGCCACCTCCAGGTAGAGGTCCACGACCCGGTCGGTGACCGCGTACGCCACCGCCCAGGGGCCGTGCTCCAGCAGGTCCCGCTTCGCCTCCAGGTCGGCCCGGACCGGCGACAGCCGGCAGGCGTCCCCGTGCCGGACGCTGATCAGGAAGTTCGGCCCGATGAAGAGCATCACCTGGCCGGTCTCCACCACCTCGGAGTTCTCGGTCAGCTCGGTGTGCTCGCAGTAGCGGGCGGTGCGCAGCACCAGGAAGGCGACGTCGCCGAAGCGCTCCAGCTTGGGGCGCTGCTGGGCCTTGACCGCGTCCTCCACGGCCAGCTCGTGCAGGCCGAAGGTGTCCGCGATCGCGGTCATCTCCTCCAGCTCCGGCTCGTGCAGGCCGAGCCAGACGAAACCGTTCCGCTCCTCGCGGGCGGCGGCCAGCGCCTCGGCGTAGTGCCACTCGCCGGGCCGGCGCTCGCCGTCGACGTAGAGACCGCAGTCCACGATCCCGCTCCGGCCGGGGTCGGCCGGCTGGGCCGTACGCGGGGAACCGTCGGCGTTGAGGATGCGCGACATGGCGCGTACCGGGGCCGCCCAGGCCCGTGGTCTGGGTGCCCGGTCGCCGTTCTGGCCGGCGGTGCGGTCGCGTGCCACCCGGTCCGTCATCTCGCCCCCTCTCCACGAAGCTGCGGCTTGCAGGTTACGCCGATCGGGACGGTGCGCAGCGCGGGCGAGCGCGGGGCGGGCGGCCGGGCTGCGACCCGGGTCACGCCCGCCGGGAGGCGGATGGCGGCGCCGGGCGGGCCGGCCGCGTCAGGGGGGTGAGGGGCGACACGGCCCACCCGGCACCCATTGGGGGCGGGAGTTGTGCTGTGCGCGCCGACGGCCCGGACGGGGGCAGCCCGTGGCTCCCCGGTCGGCGGACCGGTCACCGAGGAAAGGTGAGCGGCGCTCGCAGCATTGTGGGCCGCCGGCCGGCCCAGCGGGAGAGCCGGACCGGCCGGTAACGCCATTTTGTCGGAAACCCGACAGAAGACTAGCCGCGAACGGCCGCCATCGCTTCGGCCAGCCGCCGGACCCCCTCGTCGATCCGGTCGGCCGTCACCGCGGAGAAGGCCAGCCGGAGCGCGTGCCGGCCGCCCTCGATCATGAAGTCGCTGCCCTTGACCACCGCGACGCCGCGCTCGGCGGCCGCCGGGGCGAGCCGGTCCACGTCCACGTCCTCGGGCAGCTCGACCCAGAGGAAGTAGCCGCCGTCCGGCTCCACGAACCGGGCCTCGGGGATGTGCCGGCGCAGCGACTCGGCCAGCACCACGGCGCGCTCGCCGAGCGCGGTGCGCACCGTGTGGATCGACCGCTCGATCTCACCGGAGACGCAGAACTGGTGCACGATCGCCTCGGAGACCATGCCCGGCGAGATGTAGAGGTTGGTGGCCCGCTTGGCGATCGTCGCGATCACGTCCGCGGGGCCGACCAGATAACCGACCCGGACGCCCGGGCAGACCGTCTTCGTGAAGCTGGAGGCGTGCACCACGACGCCCCGGCTGTCCATCGACAGCATCGAGGGCAGCGGCTCACCCCGGAAGCGGATATCCGCGTACGGGTCGTCCTCGAAGATCGTGAAGCCGTACTCGGCGGCCAGGTCGAGCAGCTCGCGACGCTTCTCCAGGGAGAGGGTCACGCCGGCCGGGTTCTGGTAGTTCGGGATGACGTGGGCCAGGCGCGGCCGGACCCCCGACTCCAGCAGCTTGCGCAGCTCGGCGGTGTCCAGACCGTCCGGCTGGATCGTCACGCCGTGGATCTCGCTGCCCATCTGCTGGAGGTTGAGCAGCGTCCGGTCGTACGTCGGGCGCTCGACCACCACGGCGTCGCCGCGGCGGATCAGGTGGTCGAAGAGGAATGCGTCGGCCTGGAGCGAGCCGTTGGTGATCAGCACCTGGTCGGCCTCGACGCCGTGCTTCTCCGCGATCCACTTCCGCAGGGGCGGGTAACCCACGGAGGTGCCGTACGCCGTGATCCCGGCGGGGTCGGCGTCGAAGGCGCGGACGGCGGCGGCCTTGAGCCCCTCGACATCGACGATGTCCAACGAGGGAGCGCCACGGGCGAAGGAGATCAGCTGCTCGGCGGTCATGCGCACGAGCCTAGGGCCTCGTCCCGCGGGTCCGACCGCCATACACGCGAAGTTCAACATGCGGGCGGCCGGTCCGTCCACCAGGGCCGGCGCGGATCCGAGCCGAGCTCGCGGCTGTCTACCATCCGACCGGAAGCTGGCGCCGGGACCACCGGTCGCCGAAGGATTGCGGGTCGCGGCAGACCCGGGGAGACAGGTGGTGAGGCTCGTGACCGAGGACGAGGCCGGACGGCTCGACGACCAGCAGTTCGCGCAGTGGCTGGCCGGCCGTGCGGGCGAGGCGCTCACCGCGCTGCGGGACCGGCAGGGCTTCGCCGACCCCAAGGCGCTCAAGGACGCCGGCGACCGGGCGTCGCACGAGCTGATGACCGAGGCGCTGGCCCGCTGGCGGCCGTCGGACGCGGTGCTCTCCGAGGAGGAGGCCGACGCGCGCCGGGCCTGGGCGGACGGCGAGCGGGCGCCCCGGCACGACGCCGACCGGGTCTGGATCATCGACCCGCTGGACGGCACCCGGGAGTTCTCCGAGGCCGGCCGGGACGACTGGGCCGTGCACGTGGCGCTGTGGCAGCGCTCTGCCGCGCCGGACGGCGCGCTGGTCGCCGGCGCCGTCGGCATGCCGGCCCGGACCACGGTGGACGGTGACCAGCTCATCCTCGGCACCACCTGCCCGACCCCGAAGGCGGTCGACGGGCCGATCCGGATCGCGGTGAGCCGCAGCCGCCCGCCGGCGTTCGTCGGCGAGCTGGTCGAGCTGCTCGGGGCGCAGGCCGTTCCCATGGGCTCCGCCGGGGTCAAGGTGTGCGCCGTGGTGACCGGCGAGGTCGACGCGTACGTCCACGCGGGCGGCCAGTACGAATGGGACAGCGCCGCCCCGGTGGCGGTGGCCCTGGGCGCCGGGATGCACGCGTCGCGCATCGACGGGTCGCCCCTGCGCTACAACCGGGCCGACCCGCGCCTGCCCGACCTGCTGGTCTGCCGCCCCGAACTGGCCGACCGGTTGCTCGACGCGATCGCGCGCACCGGGGTCGAGATGCCCGCTTCGGCCGTCACCGACACCCCGGGTGGGGCGTTCGGCTGAGTGTTGCGGTACGCACGGCCCAGGTGAACGGAGGCTATCGTCGGTCGGAATGCACGTCCGACCTGAGCCCCGAGAGACGGGCCGCCGCCAGCCAGGGAGGGTCATGCCGGCCGAGCGAGACCAGCACAACGCCTTCGGGCAGCCGACCGGCCTCTGGCCGGGGCAGGACGTTCCGCGCCAGCAGGGCGGGCCGGCCCTGCCCTGGCCCGAGGCCGCACCGCCGGTGCCACCGGCCGAGGCCCGCTCCGGCCTGCCCTGGCCGGAGAGCGGGCCGGACGCCGACCACGCCGACCCGGACCCGCGGTGGGCCGGCGCCGACCAGGGACACACCTGGCCGGCGCGGCAGGCCGGCCCGGCCGGGCACCCCGACCCGCCCACGACGGGGGACCCCCACCGGGCGCCCTACGGCACGGAGGGCGAACCGGCCGCGTACGGCGGCACCCACGACTGGGCGCCGCAGGCTGCGGACGCCGGCTGGCCGCCCCAGGGCGGAGACGCCGGCTGGGGCCCGCACGCCGAAGGCGCCGGAGGCTGGGGACCGCAGGACGGCCCGGCGGACCTGATGCCGCACGCCGGCCCCGGCGACTGGGGGCCGCCGGCCGGCCCCGGCCCGGAGGCCGGTTGGGCCGAGGACAGGCCGACCGCCACCGCCACGCTGCCCGGGCCGCCGCCTGACGGCGTCCGGGCCGAACCGCGTGTTCGCCCGGGCACCGGTGGCGCCGGCCAGCCCCCGCCTCCGCCGGTCGCGCCGACCGCGACGCCGCCCGGGGGTTCCCGCCGGCGCTGGCGGGTCGCCATCGCCGCCGCCCTCGTGCTCGCCGTCGCGGGCGGGGGCGTCGCCGTGGCGACCCTCCGTCCCGACGAGACCCGGCAGGCCGGCGAGGCGCCGCGGACGGGCGGACCGGCGCAGTCGGCCGGCCCGAGCACCGCGGCCTCGCCCGGTGCCGCCACCCCGAGCGCCGAACAGGGCCTCGGCGGCAAGCCCTCCGTGTCGCCCTCGGCCTCCACCGCCGTCCCGGGCTTCGCCGGCACGCGGCTGACCCTGCCCGGAGCGTCGATCGGCGTGCAGAACGGGGAGACCTTCGGGCAGGCGCTGAACCGCTCCGACCGGACCTTCGGCAAGCTGCGGATGGCCCGCGTCTTCTTCCCCGGCCTGCCGCCGGCCTGGAACGGCAGCCGGGCCGACGTCGTGGACCGGACCGTGGTGGTCTCCTTCAAGGCCTCCCCGCAGGAGATCAACTCCGGCAAGTACGACTCCCGGCTCGCCTCCTGGTTCGCCTCGATCCCGCGCGAGCACAACGTGTACTGGTCGTACTTCCACGAGCCCGAGGACGACGTCGAGCGCGGCGCGTTCACCACGGCGGCGTACCGGACGGCCTGGAAGCGGGTCGCCGGGCTGGCGAACCGGGCGAACAACCCCAAGCTGATCAACACGCTGATCCTGATGTGCTGGACGCTCGACCCCAAGTCCGGGCGCAGCTTCGACTCCTTCTACCCGGGCGGCGACGTGATCGAGACGCTCGGGTGGGACTGTTACAACTGGGGCGCCAAGTGGAAGCGGTACGCCCCGCCGCAGGAGATCTACGGCGAGATGATCAGCAAGTCCAAGGCGCTCGGCAAGCCGTGGGGCGTCGCGGAGACCGGCAGTGACCTGGTGCCGGGCGACTCGGGCAGCGGGCGGGCGACCTGGATCCGCTCGATGACCGGCTACCTCAACGGCCAGCGGCCGGAGTTCGTCGCGTACTACAACCAGGTGGTCAGTCAGGGTGACTTCCGGCTGCTCGACCAGCCGAGCATCCAGGCGTGGAAATCCTTCTGCGTGGCCTGATCGCGGGCACGGAAACGGGCGGGCGACCGGTTGGTCGCCCGCCCGTCGCGTGTACGCCTCAGATGCCCCGGCCCCGCTTGTGCAGGGTGCGCAGCACCCGGTCGGCCTGCACGGCACGGCTCGCCACCGCCAGCGCCAGGTAGGCGCGCGGCTCCCGCGGGTTGCGGGCCAGGGTGCGCCGGGCCCAGCGCACGGCGTCCCGCCGGTTGCCCATGGCCGCCTGGGCGAAGGCGATCTGTCCGGCCACCCGCGCCTCGCCGTGCGGCACCGTGGCGAACTCCGGGTAGCGGCGCAGCAGCCACTGCAACGCGGTCGAGATGGTCTCCCAGCGCTGCGCGAAGTACGACCGCTTGTGCCAGCGCACCAGCACGTACGGGCTCTCCACGTTGACCAGCGGGGCGTACCGGGCGGCCCGGAGCAGGAACTCGTAGTCCTCCGCGTAGCTGCCCGGGATCTGCTCGTCGACCAGCCCGATAGCGTCGAGCAGCGCGGCCCGGCGGATCAGGAACGTCGACGGGTGCAGCTCGGTGAGCCGGTCGCGGAGCAGCGCCTCCAGCGACACCCGGGACCGGTCCAGGGAGCGGTCCACCGTGTGGTCGTCGTAGCTGACCCGGATGCCGCAGCTGACCAGCGCCCCGTCCGGGTGCACGTCGAGCGCGCCGAGCTGGGCGGCGAGCTTGCCCGGCAGCCACTCGTCGTCGTCGTCGCAGAACGCGACCAGGTCGCCGGTGGACGCCTCGATGCCGGTGTTGCGCGCCCCGGCCAGCCCCGGGCTGCGGGTGTTGGTGATGACGCGGACCCGCCGGTCGCCCCGGTCCAGCTCCAGCGAGCGGTCCGGCTCGGACTGGTCGTAGACCACGATGGCCTCGATCAGGCCGGGGTGCGCCTGGCTGAGGATCGCGTCGAGCGCCGCACGCAGCAGCTCCGGACGGTCCCGCGTCGGTACGACGACCGAGATGCTCGGCCCACTCATGCTTTCTCCACGGACTCGTCGGATCCCCGCTGGCCCAGGTAGCCGTAGCGGACTCGGAAGGGGAGCGTGGCCAGGCTGACCACGGCCCGGCTGCGGCGCGGCAGGCGGTTCCGCCACGCCTCGTCCCGCCGCACGGTCAACGGCCCACCGCTGAACCGCAGCGGGTTGCCGGCAACGCTGTGCGCCCGGAAGGGTGCGGTGGGCGGCGACGGCTCCAGGTCGGGGCGCGGTGTCGGACGCGCCGAGCCGGAGTCGTCGGACGTGAGGATGCGCAGCGCCTCGGGATCGTCCGGCAGGCCGGCGAACTCCCGCAGCCGGCGGACCGTGCCGGCCGGGTCGGCGGTGAAGTCCTCGTAGCGCAGCCGGAGCACCTGCGCCCGGGCGGCGAGCAGGTGGAACGCGGCGTTCTGCGCGGTCCACAGCTTGCTCACCTCGAACGGCGAGAAGGTCGGCATGAAGTCCTCGCCGTCGACCACCTCCGGCCGGCGCACCTGCTTGCCCCAGGAGTACGCCACCGCCCGGCTGTCCCGCACCAGGTGCAGCACCCGCAGATCGAGCCCTTCGGCCCAGCTCAGGGCGAAGGCGAGCGAGGCGTGCTTGCTGGAGTCGACCACCACCCGGGCGCCGGTCTCCGCGAGGGCCGCCCGGTAGATGCGGGTGTAGAGATCGGCGTAGCGGCGGACGTCGGCGAGCTGCTCCGGGGAGAGCGAGTTCTTCGCCAGCCGGGGGATGTGCCGGGTCCGGTCGACCCGGTCCTTGAGCGCCAGCACGTCGTCCCGGTCGACTGCGGACCAGCCGCCGAACGCGTGCTCGCCCACGCGCTGCCAGAACGGGCAGGCACTGAAGCGCTCGCCGCAGCCGCACCGCTCGTCGGCGCCGAGCGCCCGCTCCCAGAGGTGCACGACCTCACCCACCGCGCACACGTCGGCACTCTGGGCCAGCAGCAGCTCCAGCAGGGTCGAACCGCTGCGGCCGAGGCCGCCGACGAAGAGGACGCGGGGTTCGGTCGGCTCCGGGGCGCTCACCCGCGCCGCCCGCCGGCGCGCTGGCGGACCCGGCGGGCCACCAGGTCGTCGATCACCGCGCCGACCCGGGCCACCGCCTCGGCGCGCGGATCGGGCCGGCCCGGGTCGGCGGCCAGGACGAACCGGGCCGGGTCGGCCAGCCCCTCGTCGAGGGCGGCGACCAGGGCGGCCTCGGACTCGCAGAGCCGGACCATGCCGGCCGCGCCCAGCCGGCGGGAGAAGAGCTGCTGGTGGTTGTCGACGTGCTCGTCGTGGGTCGGGTCCCGCGGCACCACGATCGGCAGGTGACCGGTGCGCCGGGCCTCGGTGATGGTGGCCGGACCGCCGTGGCTCACCACGAGCGTCGCCTCGGCCATCGCCCGCTGCAGTTCCTCGTGGCCGAGGAACGGGGTGGCCTCGGGCAGTGCCGGCGGGCGGCTGTGGCCGTACTGGAGGACGAGCCGGACGCCGGGCCGGTCGGCGTGCCACCGCTCCAGCCAGCCCACCAGCCGGTCGAACCGGTGCACGTCGGTGCCGACGACGACCAGCACGTAGGGCGCGGGCCGGCCGTCGCGCTGCCGGGGCAACTGAGCGGTCACAGCAGGTTCCCCACGACGGTCGCCTCCGGGTACATGCGGCGCTGCTCCTCCCACTGCACGAGCATCGCGGAGAGGAAGGGGCGGCAGAGCCGGGCGGTCAGCGTCGCGCTGTCGATCCGGTCGTAGACCTCGATGTAGACCGTCGGGATCCGGCGCAGCCGGGCTGCGACCACGAACGGCAGGGCGACCCCGGCGCCGGTGGTGACCACGGCGTCGACCCGCCGCCGGCGGATCACCTTCAGCGCGAGGAAGGCGTTACGGACCAGGTTGGGCACGTTCCGGGTGGTGGGGTGGTGCGCCCAGACCACGTCCTCGCCGTCGAGCAGCGAGCGGGCGTCCGGGGTGTCGAAGGTGACCCACGCCCGACGCCGCTCCCGGTACCACGGCTCCAGCGCCAGGAGCTGGGCGAGATGCCCGCCACTGGAGCCGACCAGCAGGACCTGCCCCGAGTCGTCGATTGACCCGCTCACCAGAATGTTCCTCCCCGTACGCCGCGACCGCGTCCGGATTTTCGCGAATGGCCCTCGGACGCGTCATGACAACCTACTGGCGCGGGGGTGGGCAACTGAAGGGGCCGTTGGACGGATCCCCACCGGCCGGTCGGGTCACCCCGGGAATCCTGTGCACGGGATCGACCGGGACGCGCGGCGACCGAGGTCAGCCGGGATACGGCCGCCGCGACGGGCCGGGCCGCCCGCGACGGCCGGTCATGTGTCAGGATTCCGTCACCGCTCCGCAACGAGGACCGGCGGCGACGCTGATCCCGGGGAAAGGTCGGGCCCGACACCGGGAAACCCGCCGAATGGCCAGCGCCGATCGGCCATATCTACGCGGGCTGCCTACACCTGGGCAGGCTTACCGGAACCCGAGCAGACTTTCCCTCATCGTTCGGATCGGGGACACTCAAGGTCACGGTCAGGTCCAGCTGTGCCGTGGACTGCCCGGCTCGGTCGAAAGGGAGCGACAGACTCTGATGCCCTCACCCCATTTGGCCGAGAGCGACTCCGACGGTCTTGCCCTGATGGCCTACCTGGGCTGGCTGCGCCGCCGTTGGTGGATCCTGCTCCTCGCCGCGGTCCTCGGCCTGGCCGGCGGCCTGGCGGTGAGCCAGCTCCAGCAGGCGCGCTACACGTCGAGCACCTCGCTGCTGGTGCGCCCGCTCAGCGCCAGCGCGGAGAGCAACCCCAACGCCAAGGTGAACCTCGACACCGAGGCGCAGGTGGTGCGCTCGCTGGTCGTGGCCGAGCGGGCCAAGGGCCTCATGAAGGTCGACACCGGGGGCGACCAGCTGGTGAAGTCGGTGACGGTCATGGTCCCGCCGAACAGCCAGATCCTCCAGGTCGCCTACGAGGCGGACAGCCCGGCCCAGGCGCAGTCCGGGTCGCACGCCTTCGCGCAGGCCTACCTGGACCTGCGCAAGGCCACCGCGCAGAAGGCGCTGGAGAACGAGACCACCGCGCTCAAGCAGCAGATCACCGACGTGAACAAGCAGCTCAGCGCGGTCGCCGGGCGGATCGCCGCGGCACCGGCGAACAGCCCCGAGCGGGAGCGCGCCGAGGCCGACCGCAACGTGCTGACCAACCAGCTCACCTCGCTGAACAACCGGCTCAGCCCGCTGCTCTCCACCGACAGCGACCCGGGCGAGATCATCTCGGACGCCCGGCTGCCGGAGAGCCCCAGCTCGCCGAACCGGACCTTGAACCTGGCCAGCGGCATGGGCGCCGGCCTGCTGCTCGGCATCGTGCTGGCGCTGGTGCTGGACCGGCTCGACACCCGCATCCGCCGCGGCCGGGACATCTCCGACCGGGTCGGCCTGCCGCTGCTGCTGGAGCTGCCGGCGCGCACCCCGTCGCTGGCGGTGCTGCCGGCCACCCACAAGATCTCCCGCGAGCTGGGCCGGCTGCGCAACGTGCTGCTCTCCGCGGTGCCCGAGCCGGCGCAGGCCGGCCGGGGGCGCCAGCTGCTGCTCTGCGACGGCTCGGCCGGCAGCGCCGCCGGGTTCGTCGCGGCCAACCTGGCCGCCTCGTACGCCCGCACGGGCCAGCAGGTCGCCCTGATCACCACCAAGCCGGACTCGACGCTGAGCGGCATCACCGGCGTGGCCGAGGGGCGGCACAGCCTGGCCTCGGTGCTCCGCCGGGACGTGCCGGCGCTCAAGGCGCTGGCCCCGCTCCCGGGTCTCGGCCAGCTCCGGGTGCTCGTTCCGGGCGACCTGGACGCCGATGTCGAGCTGCCGGTCGCCGGCCTGCTGGAGATCCTGCGCGAGCTGTCCGCGCGCTTCGACCACGTCATCATCGAGACCGCCCAGCCGACCCTCGCCGTGGAGGCCCAGGCCCTCGGCCGGTACGTCGACGCGGTGATCGTGGTGGCCGAGTCCGGGCGGACCCGCAGCGGCGAGATCACCGCGGCGCTTCAGCAGTTCGAGCAGGTCAACGCCCCGGTGATCGGCGCCGTGCTGGCCCCGCGCCTGCCCGCGCCGGCCCCCGGCGCCGCGCGCCCGGCGGCCCCGGCCAACCGGCCCAAGCCCCGGCCGGGCCCCGGCCCGTCCGCCGAGTCCACCATGGTGCTGCCGCGGATGCACCCGTCCGCGTCCGGCGCCTCCGCCGGGTCGGCGAAGCCGTCCGCGCCCGGCAAGGCGTCGGTCAAGCCGCCGGTGCCGGGCAAGCCCCTCCCGGTCAACGGCAGCGGTGGCACCTACCGGTCCCGAGGCGAGGGCGACGGCCGCAGCTACGCACTCGACTCGGGCGAGGACCTGGGGTGAACCGCCGGCAGATGCTCCGCGCCGCCCTCGCCCCGGCCCTCGTGGTCGGCTTCGGCACGGCCTGCAGCGAGCCCCAGCCCGAGGCGGGCAGCGTGGACGTGGTCGATCCGGGCACCGCCCCGGCGACGCCCGCGCCGAGCCCGACCCCGAGCCTGCCCGCCGGGCCGCTGACCGGTGCTCCGGTGAGCGCGGCGCCGCTGGCCGGCCGCCAGGCGGTCGCCGTGCCGCTGCGGGTCAGCCCCTCGACCACCCCGGCCGGGCTGGATGCGGCCGACCTGGTCTACGCCGAGTTCGCCGAGTCGGACACGCTGCACCTGACCGCGGTGTTCCACTCCCACGACGCCGCCAAGGTCGGCCCGGTCGCCGAGATCCGCCCGGTCGACATCCGGTCGGTCGCCGTGCTGCGCCCGGTCGTCGGCTACGCCGGCGGCCCCACCGGCTTCCTCACCCAGTTCGAGAAGTCGGGGCTGGCCGGGGTCACCCCGGACGACGGCGACGCCTTCGACGACGGCTACACCTCGACGGCCGCGCTGCTCAAGGCCGCGCCGAAGGGTGGCCAGCCGCCGACGCCGGCCCTCGACCACGCCACCGACGGCGCCGCGCTGGCCGCGCGGGACCTCGTCCCGGCCACCGAACTGTCGGTCGCCGTCTCCGGCGGGCCGCCCATGGTCTGGCGGTACGACCAGCAGAAGTCGCGCTGGGTGGGCAAGGTGGGCACCGCCACGGTGACCGCCGCCTCGGTGATCGTGCTGACCATGGAATACCGGACGCTCGACGTCCGGAACCCGTCGCCGCGGTCACTGCCGTCGGCGAACGTCTTCGGTGAGGGCGCGGTGGTCGCGGTCTCCGGGCCGTCCAGCGCGAAGGGCCGGTGGCGCAAGCCGGGCCTGGGGATGGTCTGCACCCTCGCCGACAGCGGCGGTGACCTCCTGCACCCGCAGCCCGGCAACGCCTGGGTGATCTACGCGCCGACCACCGCCAAGGTCACCGTGAAATGAGCACCGTCACCCCGCCCCGCCCGGCGCGCGGGTCGGCCCCGGTCGACGCGGCGGTCCCGCCGCCCGCCGGGACCCGGCTCGCGCCGGCCGCGGTGCGGCCGAAGGGCTGGTCACTGCGGTTGCCCACGGCGTGGCCGCTGATCGCGCTCTTCGTGCTCTACCCGGTGTGGTGGGCGCTCGGGGTGTCCAGCTTCGTCTTCGTCATCTTCGCGGTGCCGATGGTCGTGCAGATGGTCCGCCGGGGCCCGGTCCGGGTGCCACCGGGCTTCGGGATCTGGCTCATCCTGCTGCTGTGGGTGGTCCTCTCCGCCGCCATGCTCGGCCTCACCGCGCCGAACACGCTGCCGCCGGGCGGCGGCAGCCGGTACATCGGCTGGGCCATCCGGCTGGCGAACTACGTCAGCATGACCGTGGTCATGCTCTACGTCTACAACCTGGGCGAGCGGGAGCTGTCCCGGCGCCGGATGGTCCGGCTCTTCGGGTTCATGGGCGTGGTCGTCGTGATCGGCGGCTGGCTCGGCTCGCTCTTCCCGACCCTCGGGTTCGTCGCGCCGTTGCGGTTCATCCTGCCCCACTCGATCGCCAGCCAGCCCTTCGTCGCCTCGCTCATGGACGTCAAGTTCGCCCAGGTCCAGCAGGTGATCGAGGGCGAGGCCAGCTCGCCGCGGCCGTCCGCGCCGTTCGCCTACACGAACTCGTGGGGCGAGAACACGGCCATCCTGCTCATCTGGCTGATCGTCGGCTGGGTGGTGCTGGGCAAGCCGCTGCGCCGGGTGGCCGGCGTGGCGATCGCGCTGGCCGCGATCTTCCCGATCATCTACTCGCTCAACCGCGGCCTCTGGATCGGCCTCGGCATCTCCGCGGTCTACGTGGCGATCCGGCTCGCCCTGCGCGGCCGGATGGTGGTGCTCGGCGGGCTCGCCCTGGCGATCGGGCTGATCGGGGTGCTGATCGTCGCCACACCGCTGGGCCGCACCTTCGACGAGCGGTTGCAGAACGGGCACAGCGACGACATCCGCACCACCCTCTCCGAGGGCGCGGTCGCCGCGGCCAACCACTCGCCGGTCCTCGGCTACGGCGGCAACCGGGCGCTGATCGGCAGCAACCGGTCGATCGCCATCGGCAAGTCCGACGACTGCAAGCAGTGCGGCAACCGGGAGCTGGGCAGCAACGGCCAGCTCTGGGCGATGCTCGTCGGCCAGGGCTACGTCGGCGCCATCGCGTACAACGGCTTCTTCCTCTTCTGCCTCTGGCGCTATCGGCGTGACCACAGCGCTATCGGGATCGCCGGCAGTCTCGTGCTCATCCTCATGCTCTTCTTCCAGTTCACCTACGGGGCACTGGAAGCCACCCTCGCCTACGGCCTGATCTCGGTCGCCCTGCTCGCCCGCAACGACCGGCTCCGCCGGGCGCTCGCGCCGGCGTCGCCCCGGGGCACCGTGGCCGGGCTACGGGCCCGACTGGAAGCAGCCGGTGACCGCTGATGGTTTTCCGCGTACCCCCGGACGGCGACGGCCGCTCGGCCTACCTCGGTGAGCTGGCCGGGTTGATCTGGCCCGAGCCGGCGGAACCCGCCCTGCGCCGGGGTGGCGCCGGTTGGGTGGTGGTGCCCTCGGCGTCCCGCCCCCGGCTGCTGGTGCCCACCGGCTCCGGCCGCGCCGCGGCGAGCGCCGTCCGGCACTCCACGGAGGCGGTCGGCCGCAAGGCGAAGCTGGTCCGGCAGGGGCTGGCCACCGCGTTCCGGCTCGGGCTGGGGCCGCTGGTGTTCCGCGACCGGCTGGTGGTGACCGGCGGCGGGCTGGACGCGTACCTGGCCGAGGTGCTGGGCGAGCGGGCGCTGGTCAGCCTGCACATCGGGCCGGCGCGGGCGAACCGCAAGCCGGTGCTGCAGCTGCTCGCCCCGGACGGCCGGGCCCTCGGGTACGCGAAGCTCGGCGTCGACCCGCTGACCCGCGCGCTGGTCGACGCGGAGGCCGCCGCGCTGCGCCGGCTGGCCGACCTGCCGCTCGGCCCGGTCACCGTGGCGGGCGTACGCCACCACGGCGACTGGCACGGGCACGCGCTGCTGGTGCAGGAGGCGCTGCCGGTGCGGCTGCCCCGGGCCACCCCGGCCGCCGCCGAGGCGGCCGACCGGGCGGCCATGGTGGCGGTCGCCGGCTGTCTGGGCGTACGCCGGCGGCCCTGGGCCGGAAGTGACCACGCGGCCCGGCTGGCCGACGCGGTGGACGCGCTCGGCGCACGCCCGGAGGCCGGGCGGTTGCGCGCGGCGCTCAAGACGGTCGCGGACCTGGACCCCACGGTCGCGTTCGGCGCCTGGCACGGCGACTGGAACGGCGGCAACAGCGCGGTGCTGGCCGACGGCCGGGTGCTGGTCTGGGACTGGGAGCGGTTCGAGGCGGACGTACCGGTCGGCTACGACGCGCTGCACCGGGCGGTGCAGACCGCGATCGGCAACGACGGGGTGGAGCCGGCCGAGGCCGCGCGGGCGCTGATCGCCGAAGCGGGCCGGAGCCTGGCGCCGTTCGACGCCGACGGCCGGGGCGCCGACCTGGTCGCCGTGCTCTACCTGGTGGAGCTGGCGGCACGCTATCTGCGGGACCGGCAGGCGGAGGCGGGTGCGCGACTGGGGCACGTCGACACCTGGCTGCTGCCCGCCGTAGAGGAGCACCTGGCCCGCCGGGCCCGGTGAGAGTGAGGAGTGGGGACGTGACGCTGGCCAAGGAGCAGGCGCTCCGCGCGGTGAAGTCGGTGAGCCGGACGGTCGGTCGGTTGACCGCCGGGTCGCGGATGGTGCCGGGATTCCTGATCGTGGGGGCGCAGCGCTGCGGCACCACCTCGCTGTTCAAGACGCTCTCGCAGCACCCCGGGGTGTTGCCGCCCGCCTACCACAAGGGCGTGCACTACTTCGACATGGACTACCACCGGGGGATGAGCTGGTACCTCGGGCACTTCCCCACCACCGGCAAGGCCGACGCGGTGAAGGCGCAGGTCGGCGTACGCGGGATCACCGGCGAATCGAGCCCCTACTACATGTTCCACCCGCTGGCCGGGCAGCGGATCGCCAAGGACCTGCCCTCGGTGAAGCTGCTTGTGCTGCTCCGCGACCCGGTGGAGCGGGCCTACTCCGCGCACTCGCACGAGCTGGCCCGGGGCTACGAGACCGAGCCGGACTTCGAGCGGGCGCTGGCGCTGGAGGAGGAGCGGACGGCCGGCGAGCGGGAGCGGATGACCGCCGACCCGACGTACGCGAGCCACCACCTCCAGCACAACGCGTACCTGGCCCGCGGGCGCTACATCGAGCAGGTGGAGCGGCTGGAGGCGCTGGTCGGCCGCGAGCGGCTGCACGTGATCGACAGCGACGACTTCTTCGCCGATCCGCGGCCGTCCTTCGACGCGGTCTGCGACTTCCTCGGCCTGCCCCGGTGGGCGGACATCGCCTTCGGCAAGCACAACTCGCGGTCCCGGTCGCCGATGTCGGCCGAGCTGCGGGCCCGGCTGGAGAACCACTTCGCCCCGTACGACGAGCGGCTGGCCACCTGGTGGGGACGCGTGCCGTCGTGGCGGCGGTGACCCGGGCGGACGCCGGCGGCACCCCCACGCTGACCGCACCGCCCGGCGGGGCGGGCGCGGGCGCGGGCCTGGGTGGCGCGGCCCGGCAGGGCTTCGCCAACCTGGTCGGGGTCGGCCTGGCCGCGGTGGCCGGCTTCGGGCTGAACATCGTCATCGCCCGGGGCTGGTCGGTCCGCGAGGCCGGCATGTTCTTCGCCGCCACCAGCGCCTTCATGATCGCCGCGTCGGCGGCCCGGCTCGGCACCGACGTGGGGACCGTCTACTTCGTCAGCCGGCAGCGGACCCTCGACCAGCGGGACCGGATCCGCGGCACGATCCTGGCCGGGCTGCTGCCGGTGCTGGTGGTCGGCGCGCTGCTCGGCCTGGTCGGCTGGCTGGCCGCACCGGCGCTGGCCGAGGCGACCATGCCGGAGGCCGGACCGGGCGCGGTGACCGCGCTGCGCATCCTGCTGGCCTTCGTGCCGCTGGCCGCGCTGAACGACTACGCGCTGGCCGCCTGCCGTGGCTTCGGCCAGATGCGGCCGCTGCTCACCGTGGAACGGCTCGGCAGGACCCTGGTGCAGTTCCTGGCCGTGGCGGTGGCCGCCTGGCTCGGCCTCTCCGCCACCGTCGCCCTGCCGCTGGCCTGGGTGGTGCCCTACCTGCTCGCCGCGGTGGTCGGGCTGGCCTGGCTGGGCCGGCTGGTCGGCCGTGCCGGCCGGCACGTGACCCGGCCGGTGCCGGCGGGCGAGCTAGTCGGGCCGTTCTGGCGGTTCACCGGGCCGCGCGCGGTCAGCAGCCTGGCCGCGATCGTGGTGCAGCGGATGGACATCGTGCTGCTCAGCGCGCTGCGCGGGCCGGCCGACGCCGCGATCTACACGGCGGCGACCCGGTTCCTGGCGCTCGGCCAGCTGTCCAGCGTCGCGCTCTCCAGCTCGGTGCAGCACCGGCTGGCCGCCGCCTTCGCCCGCGACGACCGGGCCGAGGCACGCCAGCTCTACCAGGCCGCGACCGGGTGGCTGGTGCTGCTCTCCTGGCCGGCCTACCTGGTCTTCGCGGCGTTCGCCACGCCGATGCTGGCGCTGTTCGGCTCCGGCTACGGCGGCGGTCACCGGGTGGTGGTGCTGCTCGCGCTGACCATGCTGGTGGCCACCGGCTGCGGCATGGTCGACATGGTTCTGAACATGGCCGGCCGGACCGCCTGGACGTTCTACAACGCGATGGCCGGCACGGTGCTCAACGTGGTCGCCAACCTCCTGCTCATCCCGCGGTACGGCATCGTCGGCGCGGCCCTGGCCTGGACCGTCTCCATCCTGGTGACCAACCTGGTGCCGTTGGCCCAGCTCTGGTGGTCGATGCGGCTGCACCCGTTCGGGGCCGGCACCCGGGCCGCGATGGCGCTGGCCGTCGCCGCGTTCGGCCTGCCGCTCGGGGCGGCCCGCCTGCTCGACGCCCCGACCCCGGTGGTCGCCCTCGTGGCGGCCGGCGGCGCGGTGGCGTACCTGGCCGGCGCCTGGCGCTGGCGGGCCACCCTGCACCTCGACGCGCTGCGCTCGCTGCGGCGGGGCCGCAACCGCGCCGGCGCGAACCCGGCCGCCCAGTCCTGACCCGTTCCTGCGTACCGATGGGACCCCGATGACCAGCAGCACGCCCCGCGCCCCGCACTCCGGCCTGTCGACCGTGAAGGCCGCGAAGCTCGCCGCCGTCGGCCTGCTGGCCGACCGGAAGGAACGCCGGGAACTGGAGCGGCCGGTGGAGGCCGCCAACCGCAAGCTGACCCTGAAGGTCGAGCGGCCGATCTTCATCCTCGGCGCGCCCCGTTCGGGCACCACGTTCCTGGGCAGCTGCGTGGGCGCGCTGCCGGACGTGTCGTACCACTTCGAGCCCCGGCTCACCAAGGCGGTGGCCCGCTGCGTGTACGAGGGCAGCTGGACCCCGCAGCGGGCGGCCCGCTACTTCCGCGGCTACTACGGGGCGCTGCTCGCCGCCTCGGGCCACGGCGGCCTGCGGTTCGCCGAGAAGGACCCGGAGAACTGCTTCATCGTGCCGTTCCTGACCGAGGTCTTCCCGGACGCGGTCTTCCTCCACGTCTACCGGGACGGCCGCGACGTGGCGGTGTCGCACGCCGAGCAGCCGTGGCTGAACGCGGCCTCGACGGGCACCGGGAAGAGCGGCCGGGGCGGCACGCCGTGGGGCGCGGCGCCCCGGTTCTGGGTGGAGCCGGAGCGGCGCGAGGAGTTCAGCCGCGTCTCCGACCTGGGCCGGTCGGCGTGGATGTGGCGCCGCTTCACCAGCAGCGCGCTGGCCCAGCTCGCCCAGGTGCCCGCGGAGCGGGTCCGGCATCTCCGCTATGAGGACATCGTCAGCCGGCCGGCCGAGGCGGCCGAGGTGGTCGCCGACTTCCTGGCCGTCGGCGACCCGGCGGGCCGGCAGGCGCTGCACGCCCGGTTCGCCAAGGCCCGGCCGAACTCGGTCGGCCGCTGGCGGCAGCGACTGACCGAACAGGACCTGGCGGACGTGCTCGCCGAGGCTGGGCCGCTGCTCAGGGAACTCGGCTACACCGCCTGAGCGCCGCCGCGCCGGTAGAGTGCCAGGGGTCGCCCGCCCGTCCCGGCGTACCGCCCCGCCCACGCGGGGCCCTGCCGGGGCCGACGACCGTGGGCCGGCGACCATCCTGGGGAGAGGTTGCGGTGGTACGACGGTTACGACGGACGATGGCGTCCGTGTTCGCTCTGGCCTGCCTCGTCTCAGCGGCCGCGGGCTGTGACTTCGGCTCGACCGACCGGCCGGGGGATGAGACGACGGCGGCGGCACCGCCCCCGCCCACGGTGACGCCCCGGACCGCCCCGGTCCGCACCACCGGGCGGGGCCCGGAACTGCCGGAGAAGGGCGCCTGGGTGGGCGCCTGGGTCAAGCCGCAGTTCCACAACGCCACCGGGCGGGCGGCCGCGTACGACGACTTCAACCGCGCGGCCGGCGGCGAGCTGACCATCGCGCACATGTTCCACGAGTGGAACGAGGCCTTCCCGGGCGCCACCGAGCGGGCTTTCCAGGCTCAGGGGAAGCTCCAGATGATCTCCTGGCAGGGCACCGACACCCGGTCGACGGTCAGCGGGGTCTACGACTCGCTGATCCGGCAGCGGGCCGCGGACGTCAAGGAGTTCGGGGTGCCGGTGCTGCTGCGCTACCGGTGGGAGATGGACCGGCCGAACCTGGCCGCCAGCATGCACTCGCCGGAGGACTACGTCGCCGCCTGGAAGCACGTCCGGGCAATCTTCACCGAGGTCGGAGTCACCAACGCGGCCTGGGTGTGGTGCCCGCACGCGGACGGTTTCGCCGAGCCCGAGCGGGACGCCGCCGCCTACTACCCCGGCGACGACCAGGTCGACTGGCTCTGCGCCGACGTCTACCCCGGCCCGGAGTGGAACAGCTTCACCGACCGGATGGACCACTTCATGGCCTTCGCCCAGAAGCACCCTCGGCCGGTGGTGATCGGCGAGTTCGGGCTCACGCAGGAGGGCCGGCCCGGCCAGCGCGCCAACTGGATGCGGGAGGTCGGGCCGTACCTGAAGAAGCACCCGCAAATCAAGGCGGCCGTCTACTTCGCCGCGCGGCAGACCACGAAACCCTTGTACGACAGCACCTTCGGCAACGACCCGGAGAGCGAGGCGGTGTTCCGGGAGATGGCCACCGACCCGTACTTCAACCCGCCGCCACCGGATCTCAGTGTCTCCTCGGCGCCACCCTCCGTACCGGGTCGATGATCTTCCCTCGTCTTTTCGTGTGACCTGGGGCGTTTGCTCGGTCAAAAAGCCCGGTCCCGGGTGGACGGGCGACAGCCCGATGCGAGAAGGTATTGCTCTCACGTCTGCGGTCGGCCGTGCGGCGCCCCACCTCGCGCCGATTCCGGCCACGACCGCAGCGCCTCCGACGTTTCCCCCGGAGTAGCCTGTGGCTTCCTCGCTCCTGAGACACCGCTCGGTGTCCGCCTTCGGTGCCGCCGTGCTCGGCATCGCCACCCTGTTCACCCCCGTGCCCGCGCTGGCCGCGCCGGCAGCGGCGCCGGACCACACCACGCTGGTCAGCGAGGTGCCGACGGACAAGACGCCGAACATCAACGACGGCAACGTCGTGGCCATCTACGACGCCGGCAGCAAGGTGATCGTCGGTGGTTCGTTCACCAAGGCGCAGAACCGCGGCTCCTCGCCCGTCGAGGTCACCCGCAAGGGCGTGCTGGCCTTCGACAAGGCCACCGGCAAGATCGACGATGCCTTCGCCCCGGTGCTCGACGGCGAGGTGACGGCGATCATCGCCGGGCCGACGCCGGGCACGGTCTACGTGGCCGGCACCTTCAACCAGGTGAACGGCACCAACTTCCGCAAGCTCGCGCTGCTCAACGTCGCCGACGGCACGCCGGTCGCCGGCTTCAAGGGCCCGGCGTTCAACGGCACGGTGACCGACATCGCCCTGGTCGACGGGCGGCTCCTGGTCGGCGGCATCTTCTCCACGGTGACCGCGACGACCACCCGCAACGGGCTGGCGTCGCTGAACCCGACCACCGGCGCGGTGACCGACTACCTCACCGTGGCGCTGACCGAGAACCACAACTGGACCAGCACCAACGGCGGCGCGAAGGCCGGTGTCGGCGTCGAGAAGCTGGCCGTCTCCCCGGACGGCAAGCACCTCGTGGTCATCGGCAACTTCAAGAAGGCCAACGACGTCGTCCACGACCAGATCGTGCGGATCGACCTGGGCGACACCGCGGCGACGATCGCCGACTGGAACACCGACGCCTACTCGGGAGCCTGCAAGTACACCGCGTTCGACTCGTGGGTGCGCGACGTGCAGTTCTCCCCGAGCGGCAAGTACTTCGTCGTGGTGACGACCGGCGCCTCCTACCCGGGCACGCTCTGTGACTCGGCGGCCCGTTGGGAGACCGCCGCCAGCGGCGGCGGCCAGCAGCCGACCTGGACCAACTTCAGCGGCGGCGACACCTTCCTCTCCACCGGGATCAGCGAGGAGGCCGTCTACGTCGGCGGTCACTTCCGGTGGTCGAACAACCCGCTCGCCCGCGACAAGGCGGGTCCCGGCGCGGTGCCGCGGGCCAGCATCGCGGCCCTCGACCCGGCCAGCGGGCTGCCGCTGTCCTGGAACCCGGGCCGCCACCCCCGCGGCTACGGCGTCACCGAGATGCTGGTGACCCCGGAGGGCCTCTGGCTGGGCAGCGACCAGGAGTACATCGGCAACTTCGACTACCAGCGGAAGCGGCTCGCCTTCTTCCCGCTGAGCGGCGGTGCCACCCCGCACTCCACCAGCACCAAGGGCCTGCCGGGCAACGTCTACCAGGCCGGCCGCGCGGCGCAGAGCGAGGTCCTCTACCGGGTCAGCGCCGGCGGACCGGCCATCCCGGCGACCGACGGCGGCCCGGACTGGGCCGCCGACAGCGCCACCGAGCCCAGCCCGTACCACAACACCGGCAGCAGCGTCTCGACGTACACCACCAACGCGACGTTCGACGCCACGGTGCCGGCGAGCACCCCGGCCACCCTCTTCAACACCGAGCGGTGGGACCAGTCGACCGCGCCGGACATGCAGTGGGACATCCCGGTCGCGGCGGGCACCCGGATCGACGTACGGCTCTACTTCGCGAACCGGTACGCCGGCACCGCCGCGGTCGGCAAGCGCAAGTTCGACGTCAGCGTCGACGGGGTGCTCAAGCTGAACGACTTCGACCCGGTGGCCGCCGCCGGCGGGACCGACCGGGGCACCATGCAGTCGATCTCGGTGGTCAGCGACGGCGTGGTCGACATCGACTTCGGCCGGGTGGTGGAGAACCCGCTCGTCCAGGGCATCGAGGTCGTCAAGACCGCGCCGACGCCGGACGCGGCGGACGTCCTCTACCGGGTCAACGCCGGTGGCGACCAGCTGGCCGCACCGAGTGGCCCGGCCTGGGCCACCGACAGCCTGACCGCGCCGAGCGCCTACCACAACACCGGCAACAGCGTCACGACGTACACCACCGACGCGACGCTCGACGCCACCGTGCCGGCCGGCACCCCGGTCGCGCTGTTCAACAGCGAGCGCTGGGACCAGTCGACCACCCCGGACATGCAGTGGGACTTCCCGGTCCCGGCGGGCACCCCCGTCCAGGTCCGGCTCTACCTGGCCAACCGGTGGGCCGGCACGGCCACGGCCGGCAAGCGCAAGTTCGACGTCAGCATCGACGGCGTGCTCAAGCTGAACGACTTCGACCCGATCGCCTCGATCGGCGCCACCAACAAGGGCACCATGCGGGCCTTCGCGGTCACCAGCGACGGCAACGTCGACATCGACTTCGGTCGGGTGCTGGAGAACCCGCTGGTCCAGGGCATCGAGATCGTCAAGCTCCCGCCGGTGCCGCCGGCCACCACGGTGGACAGCATCACCAAGCGGTCGTACGACGGCGCGACCGCGGTGGGCAACGCCAGCTCGGTCCCGAACCCGGACAACACCCGGTGGTCCACGGTGAAGGGCGCGTTCTGGGTCGGCGGTGACCTGTTCTACGGCGTCAACGGTGACCTCTACAAGCGCTCGTTCGACGGGTTTGCCTTCGGCACCCCGAAGAAGCTCGACCCGTACCACGACGCCAAGTGGGACCTGGTCGTCACCGGCTCCGCGCCGGAGGGCCAGACCTACGCGGGCATGGCGGGCAACTTCGCCGCCGAGCTGCCGAACGTGACCGCCATGTTCTACAAGAGCGGCCGCCTCTACTACACGCTGGCCGGCCAGAGCGCCCTGTTCTGGCGCGGGTTCACGCCCGACACGGGCGTGGTGGGCGCGGAGCGGAGCACGGTCGCCGGCACCACGGCCTTCGCCGACACGAACGGCCTGTTCCTGGACGGTGACAACCTCTACGTCGTCTCCCGGAGCACCGGCAACCTGTCCTCGATGGCCTGGTCGGACGGCGCGCCGACCGACTCGGCCACCGTGCGCAGCGGCCCGGGCGTCGACAACGTGGACTGGCGGGGCACCACGGTCTTCGTCGGTCCCTGACCGCACGCGGTACGACACGACGATGGCCCGGCCGGTAACGGCCGGGCCATCGCCCTTTCCACCGTCGGTTCAGACCCGGGATGCGGTGTGCTCCCGCGCCCAGACGCGCATGAGGTCACGTACCGAGATCACCCCGGCCACCTCCCGGCCGTCGAGCACCACGAGGTGCCGGAATCCGCCCCGGGCCATGGCGACGGCGGCCTCCTCCACCGTCCAGTCCGGGCCCGCATAGACCACGTCCCAGGTCAGGTGCGCTCCGGTGCGTTCGACGTCCGGGTCGAGCCCGGCCCCGATCGCGTTGAGCACGTCACGTTCGGTCATGATGCCGATGCCCTCGGAATCCGGGTCGATCACGACCGCCGACCCGACCCGGCGGGCCGACATCATCCGGGCCGCCTGGCGGAGCGTGTGCTCCGGGCCGACCACGAGAATCTCACTGGACATCGCTTCCCGTACCTGCATCACGCATCACCCCTGTGGGACGGCGGCCTCGGTACGGACATGGTGGGCCATCGATGCGGAACGGGACAAGACCGGGCATCGCCACGAGCGGCGCGGGATCGCTACTGTCGTGAGGTGCCCACCGAGCCCCTCCGCTGCGCCGGCGCGCTGATCGTGGACGACGACGGCCGCATCTTCATCCAGCGCCGGTCCCCCGAGCGGCGCCTCTTCCCCAACTGCTGGGACATCGTCGGCGGCCACCTCGAACCGGGCGAGGAGGTGCAGGACGCGCTGCGCCGGGAGGTGACCGAGGAGACCGGGTGGACCGTCTCGCACGTGCTCGGCCAGGTCGGCGAATACCGGTACACCGGCGACGACGGGCTGACCCGCGTGGAGACCGACTTCCTGGTCCGGGTGGACGGCGACCTGAGCCGGCCCCGGCTGGAGGCGGGCAAGCACACCGAGTACCGGTGGCTGGCCGAGCAGGACGTCGCCCTGCTCGACGAGCACCGCGACGTCAACGACGGGCTGATCCGGCGGATCGCCGAGAACGGCTTCGCGGCCCTGCGTTCGATCGGTCTGTGAGGGAGATCGTTCCCGGTCGCGGCGCGGCGCGACCTCCGGCGCAAAGGGCCGGGTGGGCCGACGGCGTCGAGTTGCCGCCGCACCGGTTCGCAGGGCTGGTCGCCCCGGCGATCGACCGGACGTTCGTCGCCGGCATGCTCGCCGGCCGCGACGGCGGCGGCGCGGAGCTGAGTTCCCGGTACGGCGGCCCGGCCGCCACCGGCTTCCTGGTGGAGTTCCGCACCCGGCTGGCCGCACCGGGCGGCACGGTGGACGCCGCGGGCTTCGCGGCGGTGACCCGCTACCGCGACCCGGCCACCGTCCGGCGGGCACTCGACAAGCAGGTAGCGCACGGGATGATCCAGCGCTTCCCGGACGGCGGCTTCTGCGCCACCGAGCGGGGGCTCGCCTTCCTGGCCGAGCTGTTCGGCGTGCACGCCGAGGTGACCGAGGAACTGTGGGCCGGGCACGACGAGCGGGTGGAGCGGCTGGTCTCCGCCCTGGGCAAGGTGCTGGCGCACGCTTCCGTCCCGGCCGGGCCCGGCGCCTTCGCGACCATGGCGCCGCCGCACGAGCCGGACGGCACGCCGCCCGGGGTCCTGCTGCTCAACCGCCTGGGCACCCTGCGCTACCACCGCGCGGACGCGCACGCGGCGGCGTGGACCGCGGCGGGGCACACGGCGGCGAGCGTCGTCGAGCTGCCCGCCGGGGCGGAGCGGCTCGCGATCGAGCAGGAGACGGATCGCCGGGCGGCCGGCCCGTGGGCCGTGCTCGCCGCCGGGGAACGGCTGCAACTGCTCGCCGACCTGGCCGCCCTGCCGGGCTGAACCACGGCCGGCGGTGGCGCGACGATATCCTCCACCGGGTGGAACGGAGTCGAGAAGAGGATGGTGCCGGCATGATCGGGATGGTGCTCGCCGCCGGTGCGGGGCGCCGGCTGCGCCCGTACACCGACACCCTGCCCAAGGCCCTGGTGCCGGTCGACGGGGAGACCACCATCCTCGACATCGCGCTGCGCAACCTCGCCGAGGTGGGGCTGACCGAGATCGTGATCGTGGTCGGCTACGCGGCGGACGCCGTCCGGCAGCGGCAGGCCGCGCTGGAGGAGAAGTACGGCGTCACGCTCACCCTCGTGCACAACGACAAGGCCGAGGAGTGGAACAACGCCTACTCGCTCTGGCTGGCCCGGGAGTACTTCTCCCGGGGGGTGCTGCTGGTCAACGGCGACACCGTGCACCCGGTGAGCGTGGAGAAGACCCTGCTGGCCGAGCGCGGCCCGGGCATCCTGCTGGCCATCGACAACATCAAGACGCTGGCCGAGGAGGAGATGAAGACCATCTTCGACGCGGCCGGCCAGCTCACCCGGATCACCAAGCTGATGGACCCGGGCGAGGCGTACGGCGAGTACATCGGCGCGACGCTGATCGAGCCGCAGGTGGCCGGCGCGCTGGCCGACGCCCTGGAGGCGACCTGGCGGCGCGACCCGAACCTCTACTACGAGGACGGCTACCAGGAGTTCGCCGACCGGGGCGGCGAGGTGCGGGCCGCCCCGATCGGTGACGTCTCCTGGGTCGAGGTCGACAACCACGCCGACCTGGCCCGGGCGCGGGAGATCGCGTGCCGCTACTAGCCCGGACGATCCTCACCCCGCTGCACATCGACGTGCGGCGCGGTGCGGTGGCCGACCTGGCCGCGATCCTGGCCGACGGGCGGATCTCCGCCGGCGGCGACGTGGCGGTGGTGGTCGGCCCCGGGCAGGGCGAGCGGATCGCCGAGCTGCTGCACCCCTCGCTGCGGTCGGCGGACCTGTTCACCGTGGCCGGTGGCTCCCTCGACGCCGCCGACGACCTGGGCGCGAAGCTGCGCACCCGGTCGTACGACGCGGTGGTGGGCATCGGTGGCGGCAAGACGATCGACGTGGCGAAGTACGCGGCCACCCGGCGCGGCCTGCCCATGGTCACCGTGGCGACCGCGCTGGCCAACGACGGCATCGCCTCGCCGGTGGCCAGCCTGGTCACCGACGGCATCAAGGGGTCCTACGGGGTGCACATCCCGATCGCCGTGATCGTGGACCTGGACTTCGTCGAGGCGGGGCCGGAGCGCCACAACCGGGCCGGCATCGGCGACGTCGTGAGCAACATCAGCGCGCTGGCCGACTGGGAGCTGGCCCGGCAGGTCCGCGGGGAGCCGGTCGACGGGCTCGCCGCCTCGCTGGCCCGGATGGGCGCCGAGGCGGTGCTGGCCCACCGGGGCGACATGAGCGACGACGGCTTCGTCACCGTGCTGGCCGAGGCGCTGATCTCCACCGGCCTGGCCATGGCGGTCTGCGGCACGAGCCGTCCGGCCAGCGGCGGCTGCCACGAGATCATGCACGCCGTCGACGCGCTCTACCCGGGCACCGCCTCGCACGGCGAGCTGGCCGGCCTGGGCGCGCTGTTCTGCACCTTCCTCCGCGGCGACGAACGCCGGCTCACCGAGATGTCGGCCTGCCTGGCCCGGCACGGCCTGCCCCGGCTCCCCGCCGACGTGGGCCTGACCGACGAGCAGTTCGTGGAGGCGGTGCAGTTCGCGCCGGCCACCCGGCCGGACCGCTACACCATCCTCGAACACCTGGCGATGTCGCCTACCGAGACGCGGGAGCGGCTGGCAGACTACGCCGGTGCACTCCGCGACCACGTCGGCTGAGCCGTCCCACCCCTCCGTCGCCGACTTCCACCGGGTCAACCGGGGCGGCGGCCTGTTCAGCGAGTCGATCAGCCAGTGGATCGGCGCGGTCTTCGCGCTGGTCGCCCAGCGGCTGGGGCTGCGCCCGACCGCGCTGACCCTCACCAACCTGGTGCTCGGCCTGGCCGCTTCGGTCACCGTGGTCGCCCTCGCCGACGACGTCGCGGCGGGTTCCGTCCCGGCCTGGGCCGTCGGGCTGGTCGCCCTGGTCGGCTGGCAGGTCGCGTACGCGCTGGACTGCGCCGACGGCCAGCTCGCCCGGGTGACCGGGCAGGGCAGTGCGGCCGGCGCCCGGGTCGACGTGCTCTGCGACGTGGCCGCCCAGATCGCCCTGGTCACCGCGCTCGGGGCGACCGCCGTGGCGCAGCGCCCGTCGACGCCGACCTGGCTGATCGCGGTCTTCGCCGGCACCTGGATGGTCAACCTGGTGACCTCGGTGATGCAGGCCGGCCCGAACGCGGCCAGCATGGTCACCTCGACCTCGCTCCCGGTCCGCCTGGCGAAGCTGGTCCGCGACTACGGCGCCGTGATCTTCCTGGCCGGCCTGGTGCTGACCGTGGCACCCGCCCTCGCCCTCTGGGTGATCGTCGCCTTCACGATCGTCAACGGCGGCTTCCTCCTGGCCAGCATCGCCTTCTCGGCCCGCGCCTCACTCCGCTGACGCGGAGCCGCCCGGGTCAGCGGTGGGCGGCGGCGGTGACCGAGGCGTAGATGTCGATGAGGCGCTTCGTCACCACATCGGGGTGGAAGGTGCGCTCGTAGCGGGTGCGGGCGGCCGGGGCGAGCGTCGCCGCGCCGGCCCGGGCCACCGGGAGGGCGGCGGCCAGCGCCTCCGGGTCGGGCGCGACCACCCAGCCGGCGTCGCCGCGCTGCACCCCGGTGGGCAGGGAGACGTGCCCGTCGCCGGGCGCCGCGGTGGCCACCTCGGCCGGGCCGGTGCCGGCGGGCTCCCGGGGCGTGTCCGCGCCCACCAGGTAGGGGATGCCGCCCAGCGCGGTGCCCAGCACCGGCCGGCCGCTGGCCAGCGCCTCGATGATCACGGTGGGCAGCACGTCGTGCCAGGTGGAGGTGGCCAGCACCACGGCGCTCTCGGCCAGCACGGCCCGTACCCCGGCCCGGTCGAGCTGGCCCAGGTAGACCACGTCGGGCCGCTCGGCGGCGGCCGCCTCGGCCAGCGCGCGCAGTTCGCCGTCGCCGGCGATCCGCAGCGGGCCCAGCGACCCCACCGGGTGCCGCCGCCACGCCGTCAGCAGCAGGTCGAGCCCCTTCTCCGGGCTGAGCCGGCCCATGAAGAGGAACCCGTCCCCGGGCGGCGCCGGGGTCCCCGGGTCGGGCACCGCGTTGGGCTTGACCACGATCCGCTCGTCCGGGATGCCGTAGTCGCGCAGGTGGTCGGCGACCGCCGTGGTGAGCGCGATGTACCGGTCCACCGACTTCCAGGTCGGGCGGTGCACGGCGAGCGCCGTGGCCATCAGGGCGCTCTGCGCCCGGGAGCCCCGGTAGCAGCGGTGCACGATCGCCGGCACGCCCAGCGCCCGGCCCCGGCAGTCCTGGCAGATCACGCCGTCGCGGAAGTAGAGCCCGGAGGAGCAGACCTGGCGGTAGTTGTGCACCGTCTGCACCACCGGCACGCCGCGCTTGTGCGCGGTCCGCACCACCCAGGGCGAGAGCAACGGGTACGGGTTGTGCAGGTGCAGCACGTCCGGGCGGTGCTCGGCGAGCAGGCGGTCCAGGTCGTGCTGGGCCTTCGGCGCCCAGATCGGCGAGATCGGCAGCAGCGCCTTGGCCGGCTTCGACATCGCGGGGATCTCGTCGGAGCTGCGCAGGAACGGCAGCACCTCCACACCGGCCGCGGTCAGCTGGGCGATCTCCGCGTCGACGATGGTGTTCTCGCCGGAGGGCTGGGCTTCCCGGTACCGGTTGTGCGCCACCACGATTCTCACGGGAAAGAAGGCTACCGTTGTGTCGTGCCTGAACTACCGGAGGTGGAAGCGCTCGCCGGCTACCTGCGCGAGCGGGCGGTCGGCCGGCGGGTCGACCGGTTCGAGGTCGCCGCGATCAGCGCGCTGAAAACGTACGACCCGCCGCCCAGTGCGGTCGCGGGGCGGGCGGTGACCGGCGCGGGCCGGCACGGAAAGTTCCTCGACGTCCGGTTCGAGGAGGGCCTGCACCTGGTGGTCCACCTGGCCCGGGCGGGCTGGCTGCACTACCGGGAGGCGTTCCCGTCGGCCGCACCGCTGCGCCCCGGCAAGGGCCCCATCGCCGTGCGGGTCCGCCTCGACGACGGCTCCGGCTTCGACCTGACCGAGGCGGGCACGCAGAAGAAGCTGGCCGCCTACCTGGTGACCGACCCGGCGCTGGTGCCGGGCGTGGGCAAGCTGGGCCCGGACGCCCTCGACGCCGACCTGGCCACGTTCGGCGCCCAACTGCGCAGCCGCCGTGGTCAGGTCAAGGGCGTACTGACCGACCAGTCGGTGCTGGCCGGCATCGGCAACGCCTACTCCGACGAGATCCTGCACGCGGCGAAGCTCTCCCCGTTCGCGATCACGGACCGGCTGACCGACGACCAGCTCGCCACGCTGCACGCGGCGACCCGCACGGTGCTCGGCGACGCGGTCCGGCGTTCGATGGGGCAGCGGGCCGCGGAGCTGAAGGGCGAGAAGCGCTCCGGGCTCAAGGTGCATGCCCGAAAGGGCCTGCCTTGCCCGGTTTGCGGCGACCTCGTGCGGGAGGTCTCTTTCGCGGACTCCAGCCTCCAGTACTGTCCCACCTGTCAGACCGGCGGCAAGCCGCTGGCTGACCGACGGTTGTCCCGCCTCGTACGGTGAGTAACCACACTCCCCGACTACGGAGAGGAATCGCCCCGGGATCGCCGAAGGTCCCAGTCCGCGCCTCTACCGGGGCCGCCATCCATCGGTATAGTGGCTCGGTCCCCGGCTTCACAACGACTCGAAGTCGGCCAGATCTCCGCGAGTCACCATCGGACGGCTTCTCCCTCGGGAGGCGGTCCGGGCCGGGCGCGCGTGGGAGACTGGGACGGTGGGCGACCCGGGCCCTCACGGCGAGTGAGGGCGCGCGTCATGCGGGAGGACACTGGTTGAGGTGACGACAAGCCTCCAGCGCCCGGTAACCAACACAGGCCGGAGCGAGAGCGTGCGGCACGTCGACAGCTTCGAGATCCAGCCGCCGACTCCGCCGTCGCACAACGGCGTACCCCGGTTGGCGTGGGCCCGTGCCCGGCGCCGGGTGTCCCGCTGGCATCGCCCCTACATCGCGATCCTGCTGCTGCTCGACTTCGGCGCGGCGGCGCTGGCCAGCCTGCTGGCCATCCAGATCTTCGAGCAGGCCGACTCCGGCTTCCGGCACGCGCCCCAGTCGTGGTTCTACACGGTCGCGTTCGTGCTGCTGCCGCTCGGCTGGCTGCTCATCCTGTGGGGCAACCGGGCCTACGACCGGCGCTACCTCGGCCTCGGGCCGGACGAGTTCAAGCGGGTGACCCGGGCCGGCGTGGCGGTCGCCGCCACCGTCTCCTTCATCGCGTTCGCGACGAAGACCTACTCGCTCTCCCGGTGGACGGTCGGCTTCGCCCTGCTCGGGGCGATGCTGCTGATCCTGCTGGTCCGAATGCTGGCCCGGGTGACGCTGCACGCCGTCCGCCGCCGGGTCGGCCAGGCCGGGCACCGGATGGTGCTGGTCGGCACCCTGCCGGAGTGCCTGGAGGTCTACACGGCGGTCACCCGCAACCCCGGTGCGGGCCTGGTCCCGGTGGCCATCCACCTCACCGACGGGTACGCCGCCGCCCGCGGCATCGAGACCCCGGTACCGGTCTACGCCGGCCGGGACGTGCTCGCCCTGGTACGGGAGGTCGGCGGGGACACCATCGCGGTCTGCGGCTCGGCCAGCGCCGAGCCGGGCGAGCTGCGCCGCATGGCCTGGCAGCTGGAGGGATCCGGCGTCGACCTGGTGGTCGCGCCCCAGCTCACCGACATCGCCGGCCCGCGGGTGCACATCCGCCCGATCGAGGGCCTGCCGCTGCTGCACGTCGAGGAGCCGACCCTGTCCGGGCCGGCGCTGCTGGCCAAGAGCCTCATGGACCGGGTCGGCGCCGGGCTGGGCCTGGTGCTGCTGGCCCCGCTCTTCGTCGCGATCGCGATCGCCATCCGGATCTCCGACCGCGGGCCCGTCTTCTTCCGCCAGCCGCGGGTCGGGCACGAGGGGCGGACCTTCCGGGTCTGGAAGTTCCGCACCATGTACGTCGACGCCGAGGATCGGCTGGCCGGCCTGGTCGACCAGAACGAGACCGACGGCATGCTGTTCAAGATGAAGCAGGACCCCCGGGTCTTCCCGGTGGGCCGCTTCCTGCGGGCCTCCTCGCTGGACGAGCTGCCCCAGCTGATCAACGTGCTCTGGGGCGAGATGTCGCTGGTCGGCCCGCGCCCGCTGCCCGCCGACGACGGTGACTTCCTGGGCGACGTCCGGCGCCGGCTGCTGGTCCGCCCGGGCATGACCGGGCTGTGGCAGGTCTCCGGCCGCTCCGACCTCTCCTGGGACGAGGCGGTCCGGCTCGACCTCTACTACGTCGACAACTGGTCGCTGGCCTACGACCTGAGCATCCTGTGGCGGACCGTCGGGGTGGTGCTCGCTCGCAAGGGCGCGTACTAGGCGGCGGAGCGACCAACGCAGGGGGTCACGTTGCTCCAGGAGGAGATCCGGCGGCGCAACCTCGGCACCCTGCTCCGGCACGTCCATCTGGACGGGTCGGTCTCCCGAGCGGCGCTCGCGGAGCGGATGGGTCTGAACCGCAGCACCATCATGGCCCTGACCCTGGAGCTGACCGCCGCCGGGCTGGTCCGCGAGGAGGCGCCGACGGACACCGGCCGGACCGGACGGCCGTCGCTGGTGGTCCGACCCGAGACCACCAGGGTGTACGTGCTGGCGTTCGATGTCGCCGTGGACTGGCTGACCGCCGCCCGCGTGGGGCTGGGCGGCGTGGTGCTGGACCGCAGGTGGGCGGCCCGCCCCCGCGCGGGCGCCGACCTCGACCGGGTGGTCGAGGTCCTCGCCGAGTTCGGTCGTCAGCTGCACGATGCGGCGCCACCGGAGGCGGTGTGTGTCGGGGTGGGCGCGTCGTACTGCGGGATGATCCGGCCGGACGACGGGACGGTCCGGTTCGGGCCGGACCTGGGGTGGGTGGACCAGGCGTTCGGCGCCGAACTCGGCCGCCGGCTGGGCCTGGCCCAGCCGGTGCCGGTGGGCAATGAGGCCCACCTCGGAGCGGTGGCCGAGCAGCGACGCGGCGCGGGCGTCGGCTTCCAGAACATGATCTACCTACATGGCGACGTCGGCGTGGGTGGCGGGATCATCGTCGGCGGCAGGCTGCTCGACGGTGACGGCGGCTACGCCTGCGAGCTGGGGCACATGGTGGTCAACCCGCATGAGGGGCGACCCTGCGGGTGCGGCTCCCAGGGCTGCCTGGAGGCGGAGGTCGGCGAGCGGGCCCTGCTGGACGCCGCGGGACGGCCGGCCGACCTGTTCGGCCGTGCGGCGCTGCGGGACGTGGTGACCGACGCCGACCGGGGCGACCCGGCCGCCCGCGAGGCGCTGCACCACATCGGCGACTGGCTCGGGGTCGGCGTGGCGAACCTGATCAACCTGTTCAACCCGGGCATCATGATCTTCGGCGGGATGCTGCGCGACGTCTATCCCGGCGCGGCGGAGCCGGTCCGCGCCCGCATCGCCGCCAACGTCCTGCCCGTGGCCAGGGACCGGGTACGGCTGCGCACCTCGGCGCTCGGCGACGACGCCACCCTGGTCGGCGCCGCCGAGCTGGCCTTCTCGGAGCTGCTGGCCGATCCGCTCAGCGGCGCCGCCCCGGCCCTGCCGCCCGGGGGGTGGTAGGCGGGCCGGCGTGGCGGCCGGGGTTGGCGTGGCGGGCGCCACCGGTCAGGATCTGTGTCGTGGGTGGCAACGTCTCCGCCGTGTTCGGCGTCGTCTCGCTGGTCACCGCGCTGGCCGCGGCGCTGTGGGCGGTGCTGCGGCTGCGCGCCCGCCGGGGCATCGCCACGGCCACCCAGCGGGCCACCTACGAGGTGCTGCACACCGCCGGGCTCGCCGCCGAGCCGCTGCGGGGCGGCCTGAGCGCGGCGGGGGCGGCGAAGGCCGTACGCCATCTGCGGGCCCTCGTGGGCGCGGCCGGGCTGGCCCTCACGGACCGGGAGGTCCTGCTCGCCCTCGACGGTCAGGGCGCGCATCACGGCGACCAGTTGCTCGCGGCGGCCCGGAAGGCGGTCGGCGTCGGGCGCTCGACCGTGCTGCGCGAGTCGGAGCTGCACTGCGACCTGGTGGACTGCCCGGTCCGGGGCGCGGTGGTGGCGCCGCTGAGCGCCGACGGCCGGGTGGTCGGGGCGCTGGTGGCAGTGGCCGACGAGCAGCCGGCCCCGGGCCTCGTGCAGGCGACCCTGGAGACCGCGCACTGGGCCGGCGACCAGCTCGCCCTGGCCGAGCTGGACTCCTCCCGGGAGCGCCTGGCCCGGGCCGAGGTACGTGCGCTGCGCGCCCAGATCAGCCCGCACTTCATCTACAACGCGCTGACCGCGATCGGCTCGTTCGTCCGGACCGACCCGGAGCGGGCCCGCGAGCTGATCCTGGAGTTCGCCGAGTTCACCCGCTACTCGTTCCGGGCGCACGGTGAGTTCACCACGCTCGCCGAGGAGCTGCGCTCGATCGACCGCTACCTGACGATCGAGCGGGCCCGCTTCGGCGAGCGGCTCCAGGTGCGCCTCCAGATCGCCCCGGAGGTGCTGCCGGTGACCCTGCCGTTCCTCTGCCTCCAGCCGTTGGTGGAGAACGCGGTCCGCCACGGGTTGTCCCGCAAGCCGGGCACCGGCATGGTGAGCATCGAGGCCCGGGACGCGGGCGCCGAGTGCCACATCACGGTGGAGGACGACGGGGTGGGGATGGATCCGACGACGCTGACCGCCGGCATCGCCGAGCTGGCCGGCGCCGGCAGCGACCCGGCCGACGACCCGGGCCAGCACGTCGGCCTCTCGAACGTCGACGAGCGGCTCCGGTCGGCCTTCGGGGACCGGTTCGGCCTGGTCGTCGAGACGGGCCTGGGCTCGGGTACGAAGGTCAGCATGCGGGTGCCGAAGTTCCATCCCGGCGTACGGGCGACCTCATGAACGTGACCGGGTTTCTCCGCGTGCTGGCGGTCGACGACGAGCCGCCGGCCCTGGACGAGCTGGCGTACCACCTGCGGGCCGATCCGCGGGTGGCCCGGCTGCACACGGCCGGCGACGCGACCGAGGCGCTGCGGGTGCTGCGCGACGGTGACGTGGACGTGGTCTTCCTGGACATCCGGATGCCCGGCCTGGACGGCATGGAGCTGGCCCGGGTGCTGCGCCGGTTCGCCCGGCCGCCGGCGATCGTGTTCGTCACCGCGTACGACGACGGCGCCGTGGATGCCTTCGACCTGGGCGCCACGGACTACGTGCGCAAGCCCGTCCGTGCCGAGCGGCTGGCCGAGTCCCTGCGCCGGGTGATCGGTTCCCGGGTGGTCCCCTCGCACCCGGCGGCCCTGGCCCGGGCCGAGGAGGACCCCACCATCCCCATCGAGCTGGCCGGGACCACCCGGATGCTGCCCCGCTCGGCGGTGCGCTGGGTCGAGGCGCAGGGCGACTACGCCCGGCTGCACACGGCGGACGGCTCCCACCTGGTCCGGGTCTCGCTGGCCACCCTGGCCGAGCGCTGGGCCGACGCGGGGTTCGTCCGGGTCCACCGGTCCTACCTGGTGCAGCTCAAGCTGATCGCCGAGCTGCGGCTGGTTAACTCCGGCTACGTGGTGGTGATCGACGGGGCCGAGCTGCCGGTGAGCCGCCGGCACACCCGCGAGCTGAAGGACAAGCTGGTCCGCGCGGCCAAGCAGGACTGGAACCGCTGACCCGAGAAATTCTTCTGCCGCTCGGGAATACGCCGCCCGTTGTCGTACGCTGTACGGGACGCCGTACGACAGATGGAGGCCGCATGCCCGACAGCCGTTACGACGCCGCGACCGAATTCGACCGTCAACTCGACCGCCTCGTCCAACTCGGCTACCCGGCCCTGGCCGGGCTGACCGAGGACGCCTTCCGTGGCCTGCTCGCGCCGCTGCGCGGTGCGGCCGTCACCGGGGCGGCCGACCTGGCCGAGCCCACCGACGGGCGGGTGCCCTTCCTGCTGGTGACCACCCGAGAGCTGGTGCCCGTCCAGGAGCGGATCGCGCTCACCACGCTCGCCGGAAAGCGGAAGCCCGGCATCCTCGACCGGAACTTCCCGGCCGACGATCTGCCGACGTTCGACCCGATCAAGGAGCTGGAGGTGCCGGCCGGGCCCGCGTACCTGCTCTTCGACGTGGATCGGGGTGAGGAGTACCGGAACCTGCCGCCGTCGACCGCACTGGCGGAGATGACCGCCCGGGACCGGCTGCCGATCACCATCGACGAGGGCCTGGCCTTCGTCACGCTGCACCCGCCGGCGCTGGCCGGCAACCGGTGCTTCTCGCTGGTCGGCTCCCGCTGCGGAGACAAGCGGGTGCCGGCGCTCTGGATCAGCCAGGGCGCCCCGAAGCTCGGCTGGTGCTGGTTCGGCAACCCGCACACCTGGCTCGGTTCGGCGACGGCCCACCCCGTGCGGGTGGGCCTGGAATGAGATCCGGCGTCGGCGCGGCCCTGTGGGTGGGTGCCGCGCCGACGCCAGTTCAGTGCGGCAGCCCGAAGCGCTTCCAGGTCGTGCCGTCGGCGGTGACGATCACGTGATCCGGACCGGCATCGGAGGGATCGTCGCGGTCGTACAGCCAGGCCAGACCCGGGCCGGCACCGTGCAGGGCCAACGCCTGCCGCTGCCCCTCAGGCAGCCCTCGCAGCGCCGCGAGCAGGGCCAGGTGCTCGGGTGACCGGTCGGCCACCACGGGCGGTGGCCCGAGCCGGCGGATCATGGTGTCGAACAGCCGCCGACGCCGGTGCCGGCTGCGGGCGACGTTCACCGCCACCCGGCGCAGCCACGCCTCCGGGTTCTCCAGGCTGACGAAACGCCGTGGCGCGGCCAGCGCCCGGGTGAACGCCTCCTGGAGGTCGTCGACCGTCCAGGCGCCGCCGCCGAAACGAGCTGGATTGGTCACCGTCACACCTCCTCTCTACCGGCTCGCCCTGACACCCCCCTCGGTCGTCCACAACGAGGCGGCCGTCATCCACCGAGTTGTCCACAGGTGTGAGGCGTTATCCACAAGTTGTGCACAGGGCCGTCCCCGTGCCCTTGACATTCCCGCTGATCAGGCGAGACTGCCGGGGATGACCGGAGCGGAGGAGCAGGAAGTCCCGGGGCGGCCCGACCAGGCGCCTCCGGTCCCCGCCCCGCGCGCCCCGCAGCCGCCCCGGCGGACCCGCGTCGTGCTGGCCGAGGTGACCCGGCCGCGCAGCCGCGCCGACCGCACCCGCTCGGAGCTGACCCAGCAGACCCGGGTCGGCGAGACGCTGGTGCAGGGCCTGATGCGCGCCCAGCTCTCGCTGGCCCTGCGGCTGAGCCTGCTCGTGCTGGTCGGGCTGGGCGGGCTGCCCTGGCTCTTCGCCATCGCGCCCTCGGTCGGCCGGGTCACCGTGCTGGGCGTCAACCTGCCCTGGCTGCTGCTCGGGGTGGCCGCCTTCCCGTTCCTCATCGGCGTCGGCTGGGCGTACGTGCGGCTGGCGGAACGCAACGAGCAGGACTTCACCGACCTGGTCCAGCGGCCGGAGCGCTGATGGGCAACGGCTACGTGGTTCCCGCGATCGTGGCGGTCACCCTGGTCACCGTCGGGATCGGCTTCTACGGCCTGCGGCTGGCCCGGACCACCTCCGACTTCCTGGTCGCCTCCCGGGCCGTCAGCCCGACCTGGAACGCCGCCGCGATCGGCGGGGAATACCTGTCGGCCGCGAGCTTCCTCGGCGTGGCCGGGCTGATCCTCAAGTACGGCGTCGACGTGCTCTGGTACCCGGTCGGCTTCGCCGCCGGCTACCTGGCGCTGCTGCTCTTCGTGGCCGCCCCGCTGCGCCGTTCCGGGGCGTTCACGCTGCCCGACTTCTGCGAGGTACGGCTCGGCTCGCGGCGCCTGCGGAAGCTGGCCACCGTCTTCGTGATCTTCATCGGCTGGCTCTACCTGGTGCCGCAGCTCCAGGGCGCCGGGCTGACCCTGGCCACGGTGGCCGGCTCGCCCTATCCGGTGGGTGCGCTGCTCGTGGCCGTGGTGGTGACCGCGAACGTGGCGCTGGGCGGGATGCGGGCGATCACCTTCGTGCAGGCTTTTCAATACTGGCTGAAGCTGACCGCGCTCGCCGTACCCGCGATCTTCCTGGCGTTGCAGTGGCAGGCCGACGCCCGCCCGGCGGTGACCCCGCCCGACGGGCCGGCGTTCCGGACCGCGACCACCGTGGTGGTCGAGCACCGCGCCACGCTCACCCTGCCCGACGGTGACGTCCGGGAGGTACGCCCCGGCGACCGCCTCGACTTCGCGGCCGGCGACCCGGTGCCCGAGGTCTCCGGCGCGGCCACCGACGTCGGCGACTGGCTGCTGCCGGACACGGCCGGCGACGACGACCGGGGCCTGTTCGGCACGTACTCGCTGATCCTGGCCACCTTCCTCGGCACCATGGGCCTGCCGCACGTGCTGGTGCGCTTCTACACAAACCCCGACGGCGCGGCCGCCCGGCGCACCACCCTGGTGGTGCTGGCCCTCGTCGGCGTCTTCTACCTGCTGCCCACGATCTACGGCGTGCTGGGCCGCATCTACACGCCACAGTTACTGGTCACCGGCCAGACCGACGCCGTGGTGGTGCTGCTGCCCGGCGCGGCCCTGGGCGACGGCACCACCGGGCGGCTGCTCGCCGCGCTGGTCGCCGCGGGGGCGTTCGCGGCCTTCCTCTCCACGTCGTCCGGCCTGCTCACCAGCGTGGCCGGGGTGATCTCCACGGACGTCCTCGGCCGCGGCTCGGTGCGCGGCTTCCGGCTGGCCACGGTGATCGCCGGCGGGGTGCCGGCGGTGCTCGCGCTGAACGTCTCCGGGCTGGACGTCTCCCAGGTCGTCGGGCTGGCCTTCGCGGTGGCCGCGTCGAGCTTCTGCCCGCTGCTGGTGCTCGGCATCTGGTGGCGCGGCCTGACCGACCTGGGCGCCGCCGCCGGGGTGCTGGTCGGCGGCGGCGCCGCGATCGGCGCGGTGCTGCTCACCGTGCTCGGCCCGCCGCTGTCCGGCTGGCCGGCCACGCTCACCACCCAGCCGGCCGCGTGGACGGTGCCGCTGGCGTTCACCGTGATGGTGGCCGTGTCGATGGCCACCCGGCGGCGGCTGCCCGGGGACGTCGGCGTCACGATGCTCCGCCTGCACACCCCGGAGACGCTGCGCCTCTAGGTCGTCGGCGGTCGCCGGACGGCGGCGCCGCCCCTCACTCGGCGATCTGCTGACCGTCCCGCATGAGATCCCGCCCGGCCAGCTCGTTCTCCTCCCGCCAGGCCTGCACCAGGTGCGGTCGCACCCGGAAGTACCGGTAGCGGTCCCCGAGCCGGCGCGGGTCGAAGCCCGTCTTCGCCGCGAACGCGTCACCGACCCCGTCGGGCAGCTCGTCGGCGCGCATCGTCTCCACGGTGCCTTCCATGAGGACCACGTCCCGCGTCGGGCCGACGCCGAGACGGACCCGACCGGTCGCCCGCAGGTTGCGGCCAGTCGGGCTCTCGGTGGGGGTGGACAGCAGCAGCGTCTCCCCGTCCCAGAGGAAGCTGAGCGGCACCAGGTAGGGGGTGCCGTCGGCCGGGTCGGCCGTGGCCACCCAGACGTCCACGTCCCGGTCCAGGCGGTCCAGGGTGTCCTTCCAGCGCTGGGCACGGGAACGGGGCGGTGCGACCATCGGTGGCCTCCTCCTCAGGGCGGTTGCCGGTACGGCGGGCTGGTGGGTACCGAACCGTACCGCTCAGGTAGGACCGGAAGATCCTCCTCCGGCGGGAGTGATCGCTGGTTACGGCGGGCTACCGTCGGGCCATGACCGATCAGCACCCGGCGCTGTCCCTCCGTGGCCTGGCCAAGCGGTTCGACGCCAAGGTCGCGGTCGCCGGCGTCGACCTCGACGTGCCGACCGGCTCGTTCTACGGGCTGCTGGGCCCGAACGGGGCCGGCAAGACCACGACCCTGTCCATGGCCGTCGGCCTGCTGCGGCCCGACGCCGGCCAGGCCCGGGTGCTCGGGCACGACGTCTGGGCCGATCCGGTACGCGCCAAGGGGCTGCTCGGCGTGATGCCCGACGGCGTACGCCTCTTCGACCGGCTCAGCGGGGCCGAGTTGCTGGCCTACCACGGGCTGCTGCGCGGCATGGACCCGGCGGTGGTCGACCAGCGCGCGGCGGAACTGCTCGACGTGCTCGCGCTCGGCGACGCCGGCCGCACCCTGGTCGTCGACTACTCGGCCGGGATGAAGAAGAAGATCGGCCTGGCCTGCGCGCTGCTGCACGGTCCCCGGCTGCTGGTGCTGGACGAGCCGTTCGAGGCGGTCGACCCGGTCTCCGCGGCCCTGATCCGCGACATCCTGCACCGCTACGTCGTGGGCGGCGGCACGGTGATCTTCTCCAGTCACGTCATGGAGGTCGTCGAGCGGCTCTGCTCGCACGTGGCGATCCTGGCCGACGGCCGGATCAAGCGGGTCGGCACGCTCGCCGAGGTCCGGGGGGAGCGGTCGCTGGAGGAGGTCTTCGTCGAGGTGGTCGGCGGGCGGACCGCGACCGGCGAGGAGCTGTCGTGGCTGTCCCGGTGACCGCCGCCGAGCGGCCGGACCGGGCCGTCTCGCCCCGGCACTTCGTCCGGCTCAAGCTGCGGGTGCTGCGCAACAACTTCCGCGGTCAGGCCTGGCGGATCGCCCTGTTCGTGGTGGGCGCGCTGTTCGGGCTCTGGTTCGCCGTCGGCGGCTTCTTCCTGTTCGCCGCGCCCGGCCTGGCCGGCGAGTCCCGCTACGCGCTGCTGACGGCCGCCTTCGGCGGCGGGCTGCTGACCCTCGGCTGGCTGCTTTTTCCGCTGGTCTTCTTCGGCGTGGACGAGACCCTCGACCCGGCCCGGTTCGCCCTGCTCCCGCTCTCCCGCCCCGCCCTGGTCACCGGTCTCTTCGCGGCCGCCCTGGTCAGCGTCCCGGTGCTGGCGACGCTGGTCACGGTAGCCGGGCTGGTGGTCACCGCCGGCATGCTGGGCGGCTGGGCCGCCGCCCTGGTCGCGGCGCTCGGGGTGCTCCTCGGGCTGCTGCTCTGTGTGGCCGCCGCCCGGGCGATGACCAGCGCCTTCGCCACCATGCTCCGCTCCCGCCGGGTACGCGACCTGGCCGCCGTGCTGCTCGCGGTGCTCGCCGCGCTGCTCGGCCCGTTGCAGCTGTTCGTGATCGCCGCGGTCCAGCAGGCGGACTGGGACCGGCTGACCGGGGTGGCCCGGGTGGTGGGCTGGACCCCGTTCGGGGCGCCCTGGACGGCCGGTGTCGACGTGGCCGAGGGCCGGGCCTGGGCCGCCGTGCTGAAGCTGCTGATCGCCGTGGCGGCCATCGGCGCACTCCTGCTGTGGTGGTCACGGTCGCTGGAGTCGGCGATGGTCGGCACGGCGAGCGCCGGGCCGTCGCGAGAGCGGCGCGGCACGGTAGCCGGCGGGGCGGTCGGGCAGCTCTTCCCCCGGGCCGTCGGCTGGGCCCGGCGGGACCGGTTCGGCGCGCTGGTCGCCCGGGAGTGCCGCTACTGGTGGCGGGACGCCCGGCGGCGGGCCAACCTGATCACCGTGGCGGTGGTCGGCATCTTCGTGCCGGTGATGGTCAACCTGGGCGGCTCCCGGGTCGCCACCGAGGGCGGGGCCGCGTTCGGCGAGGCCACGGCCAACTCGTCCCCCGTGCTGGTCAGCCTCTCGATGCTCTTCGTCGGGGTGCTCGCCTCGGTGACGCTGGCCAACCAGTTCGGTTTCGACGGCAGCGCGTACGCGGCCAACGTGGTGGCGGGCGTGCCCGGCCGGGTGGAGCTGCGGGCCCGGATGGTCGCGTTCTCGCTCTACGTGGTGCCGATCCTCGGCGCGGTCGCCGTGGTGCTGGCCGTCGTGCTCGGGCGGCCCGGCTGGCTCGGCGTGATGGCCGGCGGGCTGCTGGCCGCGTACGGGTGCGGGCTCGCGATCAACGCGACCGTCTCGGTGCTCGGCGGCTACGCGCTGCCGGAGACGAGCAACCCGTTCGCCATGAACACCGGCGCCGGGATCGCCAAGAGCCTGCTCACCCTGCTGTCCATGGTGACCTCGGCAGCGGCCGCCGTGCCGCTGGTGGTGGCCGCCGCGCTGCTCGGCGACGTCTGGCTCTGGCTGGCCCTGCCGGTCGGCCTGGCCTACGGGCTGGGCGCCGCGCTGCTCGGCGCGTACCTGGCCGGGGACGCGCTGGACCGCCGCCAGCCGGAGCTGCTGACCGCTGTCACCCCGAGGCGCTGATGCCGGTCGTCGAGGCGGTGACCACCGTCCCGGTCCCCCCGGAGCTGGCCTTCGCGGTGTCGCAGACCGTCGCGCCGGTCCGCTACCGCTGGGATCCCTTCGTCCGGGAGCAGCACTTCGTCGACGGCGCCACCCGGCCCGGCAAGGGTGTGCGCACCTTCACCCGGTCCCGGCACGGCCTCGTCATGGTCAGCGAGTACGTCTCCTGGGCGCCGCCCACGAACGTGGGCATGAAGATGGTCCGCGGGCCCTGGTTCTTCGAGCGGTTCGGCGGCGGCTGGCGGTTCGCGCCGGGCCCCGAGCCGGGCACGACCGTGGCCACATGGCGGTACAACTTCCGGTGCCGGCCGGCGTTCCTGCGCCCGGTCGCCGAGCGGGTCGGGGTCTGGCTGCTGCGCCGCGACATCCGCCGCCGGATCGCCGGGTACGCCGCCGGCTGCGCCGACCCGGAGGTGCTGGCGGCCGCCCGCCGCTCCCTGGCCGCGTAGCCCGGTCAGGCCGTGCGGCGCATGGCGGCGTAGAGGTGGTGGCCGTCGCCGACGCTTGTCACGTTGACCAGCTCCCAGCCGTAGTGGGACAGGTGCTCGACGGCCTCCATGAGCGGCCGGAACCCGCTGCGCCCCCACGAGTGCTTGGCGGTGACCACGAGGTGCCGGTGCGGGTAGGCGCGCAGGTCGACCTGTCCGCCGAGGATGGCGTCGGCGCTGACGACGCGGTCCTGGGCGAGCTGCTGCGGCGAGACGAGGGACATGCCCGGCAGCGTAGGCCGCTCAGTCGAGATCGGCCCGGCGGAGACTCGTGACCAGGGCGCGCCAGGCGTCCGGGGTGAAGGCGAGCGCCGGCCCGGACGGATCCTTGCTGTCCCGCACCAGCACCACCGCGGGCAGGTTGCCCGCCACCTCGACACAGTTGCCCTCGTTGGCCGACCGGGTCGACTTGCGCCAGCGGGGCGCGACACTCGTCATGGCGTCACCTTCAGCTTGTTGATCAGATCGAGAGAGGCCCTTTCGCTGAGCGCCTCACCAAGCAGACGCTCCCATTTGCGCTGCACCAAGCCTATCCACTCCGGGTAGTCGGCGATCTGACCGCGAGCGGCGTTGTCGAGACAGAGCAGGCGGTCGCTTCCGGGAAGCTCAGCGAGCACGAAGCCACCGCCCATCGAGACGTGTGCGCCGACATCGAGCGGCAGGACATGCAACCGCACCTGGGGCAGCTCGGCCACTTCGACCAACCGGCCGAGCTGCCGGTCCATGCCTGCCGGCCCCCCGACGGGCCTGCGCAGAGCGCTCTCGTCGATGACGAACACGCACTCGGGTGGATCCTCCCGGTGGAGCAGGTGCTGCCGGCTCATGCGGAGGCTGACCAACTCCTCGATCCGATCGCTCCGGTACAGGCCACCGGCCGAGGCGACCGATCGCGCGTACTCCTCGGTTTGCAGGAGGCCGGGGACCAGACAGGGCTCGAAGTAGCCGCGCTGCTGCTCTACCTCGGTCGCCTGATGGCGGAGGCCTCCGAACAACTTCCCGGTGCCCGCAACCTGCACGACCGCTTCCTCGGATGGGCGCGGGGGTGGGGCGGCACAATGTTTCACGTGAATCATGAGCCGGGCGCCGAGATCCACCACACCGACCCGTTCGCCGTGCCGAGCGGGCAGCGCTCCCCGGTCCGCCGGCTGCGGGGTCGGCTGGCCGCCCCGGTGACGCTCTGGACCGCGCCCGGCCCGGCCGGGCTGACCGTCTCGTCCACCCTGGTGGCCGAGGGGGAGCCGGACCGGCTGCTCGGGCTCGTCGACCCGGAGTCGGACCTGTGGGCGGCGGTCGACGAGGCCGGGCGGTTCGCGGTCGCGCCGCTCGGCCCCCAGCACCGGCAGCTCGCCGACCGGTTCGCCGGCCTCTTCCCGTCGCCGGGCGGCCTCTTCGCCCTCGACTCCTGGACCGAGACCCCCTACGGTCCGGTGCCCGCCGATGCCGGCGGGTGGGCGGGATGCCGGCTCGACACCGCCCGGGAGTACGGCTGGGGCCTGCTGGTCGAGGCCACCGTCGAGACGGTCGACCTGGCCGAGGAGACCGCGCCGCTGCTGCACTACCGCGGCCGCTACCGGGGGCTGACCGACTGACCACCGACCGCTGAGCGGAGTGACCTGGGTCACTCGGCGCAGCCGGACCGCCGTTCGGCGCAGCCGTCGACCACGGCCGATCCGAGCCTTCCCCGGCGGGGAGCGCGCTCTCTACCGTGCGCGAAACTCCCCCACGCCTGCGAAGGTGGTGATCCACAGATGTCCACGGACACACCCGCGTCCGCACCCGCCGAGTCGGCGGCGGAACGGTACCTCGCCGTCCAGCGGTCGGACGAGTTCGCCGGGTTGCGGCGCGCGCTGCGCGGCTTCGTCTTCCCGATGACCGTCGCGTTCTTCCTGTGGTACGCGCTCTACGTCATCCTCTCCGCGTACGCGCGGGGCTTCATGGGGACGAAGCTGGTCGGCAACATCAACGTCGCCCTGGTCTTCGGCCTGCTCCAGTTCGTCTCCACGTTCGTCATCGCCTGGCTCTACTCGCGGTTCGCCGACCGGAGGATCGACCCGGTCGCCGACCGGATCCGCAACGAGATCGGGGAGGTGACCCATGAGCACGGTCCTCGCGGCTGAGGCGGGCGACACCACCGCCCGGAACCTGACCATCACGCTCTTCCTGGTCTTCGTGGCGATCACGCTGGCCATCACGGTCTGGGCCAGCCGGCAGACCAAGACCGCCACCGACTTCTACGCCGGCGGCCGGTCCTTCTCCGGTTTCCAGAACGGCATGGCCATCGGCGGCGACTACATGTCTGCGGCGTCCTTCCTGGGCATCGCCGGCCTCATCGCCCTGTACGGCTACGACGGCTTCCTCTACTCGATCGGCTTCCTGGTCGCCTGGCTGGTGGCGCTGCTGCTCGTCGCCGAGCTGCTGCGCAACTCCGGCCGCTACACGATGGCCGACGTGCTGGCGTTCCGGATGCGCCAGCGCCCGGTCCGGACCGCGGCCGCGGTCTCCACCATCACGGTGTCGATCTTCTACCTGCTGGCCCAGATGGTCGGCGCGGGCGCGCTGGTCGCCCTGCTGCTCGGCATCAAGCCGGGCACGACCTTCCTGGGCATGGACGCGGACACCGCGAAGGTGGCCACGATCATCCTGGTCGGCGCCCTGATGATCATCTATGTCACGGTCGGCGGGATGAAGGGCACCACGTACGTCCAGATCGTCAAGGCGTTCCTGCTGATGACCGGCGCGATCGTCATGACCCTGCTGGTGCTGGCCCACTACAAGTTCAACCTGTCCTCGCTGCTGGGTGACGCCGCACAGCAGTCCGGCAAGGGTGCGTCCTTCCTCGAACCGGGGTTGCGCTACGGCGTGGAGACACCGGGCGACGCGCTGAAGACCTTCTACAGCAAGATGGACCTGCTCTCGCTGGGCATCGCGCTGGTGCTCGGCACCGCCGGCCTGCCGCACATCCTGATCCGCTTCTACACCGTGCCGACCGCCAGGGCGGCCCGGAAGAGCGTGCTCTGGGCGATCGGCATCATCGGCACCTTCTACCTGCTCACCCTCGCCCTCGGCTTCGGCGCGGCAGCGCTGGTCGGCGGCAAGGCGATCACCGCGCAGGACAAGGCCGGCAACACCGCCGCGCCACAGCTGGCCGAGGCGCTGGGCATCAAGTTCCTCGGCGGCGATCTCGGCGGCGCGACGCTGCTGGCGATCATCGCGGCGGTCGCCTTCGCCACGATCCTGGCGGTCGTCGCCGGGCTGACCCTGGCCTCCTCGTCCAGCCTGGCGCACGACTTCTACGCCAACGTGATGAAGAACGGCCAGGCGTCCGAGCGGCAGGAGGTGAACGTCGCCCGGATCTCCGCCCTGGTGATCGGCGCGATCTCCATCGTGCTGTCGATCTTCGCGCAGAGCCTGAACGTGGCGTTCCTGGTGGCGCTGGCCTTCGCGGTCGCCGCTTCGGGCAACCTGCCGGCGATCCTCTACAGCCTGTTCTGGAAGCGGTTCAACACCTCGGGCGCGGTCTGGGCGATCTACGGCGGCCTGCTCGCCGCCGTGGTGCTGGTCTTCTTCTCCCCGGTGGTCTCCGGGGCGCCGACGGCCATGTTCCCCGACCACGACTGGCACTGGTTCCCGCTGTCGAACCCGGGCATCATCTCGATCCCGATCGGCTTCCTCTGCGGCTGGATCGGCACGCTGGTGTCGAAGGAGCACGACGAGGAGAAGTACGCCGAGCTGGAGGTGCGCTCGCTCACCGGCGCGGGCGCGCACTGACACACCCCCCCACCCGCGTGGGCCGGAGCCGTCGGCGGCTCCGGCCCACCGGCTTGAGTAGGCTGGCCGGCATGAAGGTCGCTCCCCGCTTCGGCTCCGGACATCGCATCCTCGTCACCGGCGGCGCCGGGTTCGTCCCGTCGCACCTGGTCGACCGGCTCATCGAACGCGGCTGCACGGTCGTGGTGCTGGACAACTTCGTCACCGGCTCCAAGGACAACATCGCGCACCTCCTCGACAAGCCGACCTTCACGCTGATCGAGGCGGACATCTCCGAGGGGCTGCCCACGGAGCATCCGGCCATGGCCGAGCGGTTCGACGCGATCCTGCACATGGCCTCCCCGGCCAGTCCCACCGATTTCGAGAAGCTGCCGGTGGAGATCCTGCGGGTCGGCTCGGTGGGCACCCTGCACCTGCTGGAGCGGGCCACCGCCGACGGCGCCCGGTTCCTGATGGCCTCCACCTCCGAGGCGTACGGGGACCCGAAGGAGCACCCGCAGCGCGAGACGTACTGGGGCAACGTCAACCCGATCGGCATCCGCAGCGTCTACGACGAGGCCAAGCGGTTCTCGGAGGCGGCCACCATGGGCTACCACCGCAGCCGGGGCACCGACACCGCGATCGTCCGGATCTTCAACACGTACGGTCCGCGGATGCGGCCGGACGACGGCCGGGCCATCCCGACCTTCGTCTCGCAGGCGCTGCGCGGCGAGCCGATCACCGTGCACGGCACCGGCAACCAGACCCGGTCGATCTGCTACGTCGACGACCTGGTGCGCGGCATCCTGCTGCTGCTCGACTCGACCGAGACCGGCCCGATCAACTGCGGCACCGAGCACGAGATGTCGATGCGGCAACTGGCCGAGACGATCGTGTCGCTCACCGGAAGCAGCTCCGAGGTGAGCTACATCACCCGCGCCGCCGACGATCCGGAGATGCGGCGCCCCGATCTCACGCTCGCTCGCGAGCTGCTGGGATACGAGCCGACCGTGACGCCCGAAGACGGCCTCCGACGCACGATCGAGTACTTCCGCGGCCGGCTAGGGTACTGACTTCCGCTGGGAGGAGGCTGACACCCGGCTGCGCCTCAGGGCGGCGGTGGCTCGACCGACCTACCCTCGGTTACATGTCAGCGACCTCGTCTGCCGGCGTCCCGCTCCCCCGGCCCCTGAGTCGGAGCGCCGGCCGCGCCCAGGTCCCCGGCTCCGGCCGGGGCACCACCGGGCGTGCCCGCGCGACCGACGCCCGCTGGTACCCCTCATCCCCCGACGAGCCACGCTCGGGCGGTCCCGGAGGTCCGGGCGGACCGGACGGGCCGGGCGGCGGGTCCGGCGGCGGGTCCGGCCGGCGCGGCCCGCGACCGCGCTGGGGACGAATCGGCCTGGTGGCCGGCGTCGCCGTGCTGGTGCTGGCGCTGCTCGGCGGCGCGGGCGCCTGGCTCTACGCCCGTAACCTCAACGGGGACCTGGCCCGGACCGACCCCTTCTCCCAGATCACCGGGGGACGGCCCGCCAAGCAGGTCGACGGCGCGTTGAACATCCTGCTGGTCGGCAGCGACTCGCGGGACCCGGACGCCGAGGTGGACGCCGCCGGCAAGTGGCGGGCGGACACGCTGATCGTCATGCACATCCCGGCCGACCACAAGCAGGCCTACCTGGTCTCCATCCCGCGTGACCTCTACGTGCCGATCCCGGAGAACGCCGGGACGTCCTGCGACTCGGGCTCCCGCAACAAGATCAACGCGGCCTTCGCGTTCGGCGGCCTGCCCCTCGCCGTGAAGACGGTGGAGTGCTTCAGCGACGTCCGGATCGACCACGTCATGGCGATCGACTTCGCCGGCTTCAAGGAGGTCACCGACGCCCTCGGCGGGGTGGACCTCAAGGTGGAGCGGACCATCACCTCCATCCACAAGCCGTACCGGACGTTCACCAAGGGCGTGAACCACATGAACGGCGCCGAGGCCCTGGACTGGGTCCGCCAGCGCAAGCAGTTCCCCGACGGCGACTTCGCCCGAATGCGCCACCAGCAGGAGTTCCTCAAGGCGCTGATGGACAAGGCGGCCAGCACGGGGACATTGACCAACCCCAAGAAGCTCAACGATTTCCTCAAGGCGGTCACCGCCGCCGTCACGGTCGACCAGGGATTCTCGTTGACCGACATGGCACTGCAGTTCCGGAGCCTGCGCGGGGAGAACCTGACCTTCGTCACCAGCCCGAACCTGGGTGGCCAGACGATCGACGGCCAGTCGGTGGTGGTCTCCGACCGGGAGAAGGCGTTGGCCATGTACAAGGCCATCTCGGCGGACAGGATGGCCGACTGGGTGAAGGCCAACCAGAAGACCGACAGCGACGGGAGCGGCGGCTGACGCCGGTCCCGGCGCGGCAACGCATCCGGTCGGCGGTCAAGGCACGTCCCACGGCGGGCCAACCGCCGACCGGATCTTTTCAATTGACCGTTCGGACACAACCCTGAGCCATTGGCCGAGATTGACGGGAATAGCCCTCGCACGAGGTCGCGAGAACGGGAACAGATACGTACAGTGGTCCCGCCCCCGATCACCGAGCTGGAGCACGCATGCCGGTCCAGACCAGCCGTCGCCCTCAGTCACTGGAGCCCGGATCACCCGGGCGGGTCCCCCCGATCATCCCGACGCAGCCCGGCCACGGTGGCCGCGGGCCCGGCGGCGGCAAGAAGAAGGCCAAGCGCAAGGACCCGCTCTGGGCCAAGCTCACGGTGATCTTCGGTGCCGTCCTGATGATGACCAGCGGTGTCGCGATCGTCGGCAGCAAGGCGGTCATCGGTCAGGCGACCAGCAGCATCGACCAGGGCAACCTGCTCGGCGAGGCGGGCAAGACCGACGCCGAGGGCGGCAACAGCCTCGAAGGCCCCATCGACATGCTGCTGCTCGGCGTGGACGCCCGGCAGCGCTGGGCCGCCGACGACGTCCGGTCGGACACGATCATCATCCTGCACATCCCGGCCACCCACGACCAGGCCTACCTGATCTCCATCCCGCGGGACACCGAGGCGCAGATCCCGAGCTTCGAGAAGAGCGGCTACCGGGGCGGCACCGACAAGATCAACGCGGCGTTCTTCCACGGAGCTCAGAACGGCGGCGGCTGGGAGGGCGGCGCCCAGCTGATGGCCAAGACGATCAAGTCGATGACCGGGATCAGCTTCGACGGCGCCGCGATCATCAACTTCGGCGGCTTCAAGAACGTGATCGACGCCCTCGGCACCGTGCGGATCTGCGTGAGCCACGAGGTGCCGTCGCACCACATGTCGATGGTCGACGGCAAGCCCATGTGGAACGCCGACGCGAAGAAGACCGGCAAGCCTTACAAGCCGGTGTTGCACAAGAAGGGCTGCAAGGAGATGGAGGGCTGGGAGGCGCTCGACTACGCTCGCCAGCGCTACGGCCTGCCGAACAGCGACTACGACCGCCAGCAGAACCAGCAGCAACTGATCAAGGCGATGGCCAAGAAGGCCACCGACAAGGGCATGCTGACCAACCCGATCAAGCTGAACGCGCTGATCAAGGCGGCCGGCAAGGCGTTCATCCTCGACACCGGCGGCGTGCCGATCGCGGACTTCATCTTCACGCTTAAGGGCGTCAGCGGGAACGATCTGGTCACTCTCCGGACCAACGGCGGCACCTACAGCACCGCGGGCAACGGCCGGGAGAAGTTCAACGAGACGACCATGGAGATGTTCCAGGCGGTGAAGAAGGACAAGCTGGCGGACTTCGTGGTCTCGAACCCGACCGTCCTGTCCACCCGCAAATGACCTGGTGACCGGCCGGTAGCCGCAGCGAAAGCGGCACCGTCCGGAGCTTCCCCCCGTAGCCTGACGTGAGCGGGTCTCATGTCGCGGCTACGGGGGGAATGTCACGTCCAGGCCAGCACGGAGCGCACGCGGGCGGGGTCGACCCGCCCGCTGGTCCCGGTTCCTGCTCGGCGCCGGTCTCGCCCTGCTCCTGCTCGCCACCCTCGGCATGGCCGGCCTGCACTGGCTCACCAACCGGTACGACCGCACGGTCGCCAAGGAGCAACTGCTCGACGCGTCGGCCCGGGAGTCGCGTACCGACCTGTCCGGTCCACTGAACTACCTGCTGATCGGCTCCGACCACCGGCCCGGCGCGAATCCCGAGGACCAGCGCTCGGACAGCATCCTGATCGTGCACGTGCCGGCCGGGCTGCGGCAGGCGTACCTGATCTCCGTCCCGCGGGATCTCCTGGTCGCCATCCCGGCGGCGCCCGGCTTCGGCGGCGGCCAGGACAAGGTCAACGCGGCGTACGAGCACGGCGGTGGCGGCGAGGCCGGGGCCCGGCTCCTGAGCGCCACCCTGACCCGCCTCACCGGCATCCGCTTCGACGGCGCCGCGTTGATCGACTTCTCCGGCTTCAAGCAGGTCATCGATCTGCTCGGCGGCATCCGGATGTGTGTGGACACCCCAGTCCGGTCGATCCACACGAAGACCCGGTTCGACGCCGGCTGTCAGCAGATGGACGGCGCCCGGACGCTGGACTACGTGCGGCAGCGTTACGGCCTGCCCGACGGCGACTACGACCGGCAACGACACCAGCAGCAGATGCTCCGGGCGGTGCTCGACCGGGCCGGCGAGACCCACCTGCGCAACGACCCGGTGAACCTGGACCGCGTGCTCCGGGCGGTCGGCGGCGCGCTGACCCTGGACAGCAACGGCGTGGCCCTGGAGGACCTGCTCTTCGCGCTCCGCGGGCTGCCCGCGGACGCCCTGCACGGCGTCCAGGTGCCCTCCTACCCACAGACCATCGACCAGGTCTCCTACGTCGTGCTGGACAACGGCGGCGGCGGGCTGTTCGACGCGGTGCGGGGAACCCGGATGCCGGAGTGGGCCCAGGCGAATCCCCGCTGGGTCACCCGGCTCTGACCCGAGCGGCAGTCTAGGCTTGGTAGCCGTGTTCGGACCCCAGGTTCCCAGCGTGCCCGCGTCGGCCGTGCCCGACGACATCTACCTGCTCGACGTCCGGGAGGACGACGAGTGGACCGCCGGTCACGCGCCGGCCGCCCACCACCTGCCGATGACCGAGCTGCCCGCCCGGATCGCCGAGGTGCCGGACGACCGCGAGGTGGCCGTGATCTGCCGCTCGGGCGGGCGGTCCGCGCAGGTGGTCGCCTACCTGATGCGCAACGGCTGGGACCAGGTGCGCAACGTCGAGGGCGGAATGGGCGAGTGGGCCTCCGCCGGCCGCCCGGTGGTCACCGACGACGGGCAGCCGGGCCGGGTCGCCTGAGGCGCGGCGCGGCCATGACCACCCCCCTGGTCTTCGCGCACCGCGGCGCGTCGCACGACCTGCCGGAGCACACGCTCGCCGCCTACCTGCGCGCTCTCGACGAGGGCGCGGACGGGCTGGAGTGCGACGTCCGGCTCACCCGGGACGGGCACCTGGTCTGCGTGCACGACCGCCGGCTGGACCGCACCAGCAACGGTCACGGGCTGGTCAGCGCGCGCACCCTCGCCGAGCTGGAGGCGCTCGACTTCGGCTCGTGGCACCCCGGCGGGGTCGCGGTCGAGGGGGACGAACCGCTCGACGAGTCACACACCCGGCTGCTCACGCTGGAACGGCTGCTCGACGCGGTGCTGGCCGCCGGGCGGCCGGTCCGGCTGCTGATCGAGACCAAGCACCCCTCCCGCTACGGCCGGGACGTCGAGCGCCGCCTGGTCACCGTGCTGCGCCGGTACGGGCTGGCCGAGCCCGGGCCGGACGACCCGGTCCAGGTCACCGTGATGTCGTTCTCCCCGCTGGCCGTACGCCGGATCCGTGACCTCGCTCCGGCGCTGCCAACGGTGCTGCTGCTGGAGGTGCTGCCGCGCTGGCTGCGGCTGGGCCGGCTGCCGTTCGGCACCCGGATCGCCGGGCCGGGGATCGGCCTGGTCCGGGCCCGCCCGCAGCTCGTTCCCGCGCTGCGGGCCGCGGGCAACCAGGTCTTCGTCTGGACGGTGAACGAGCCGGCGGACCTGGAGCTGGTGCTGGCCGCCGGGGTAGACGGCGTGATCACCGACCGCCCCGCGCGGACGTTGGCCCGGTTGGGCCGGTGAGGGCGGCCGGTCCGACCGGTGGGCGGTCGCCCGGCCGGGGGTGTCCCCGCACCGGGCGGCCGGGCACACTCGGGACATGCGGGAGCGAACCGACTTCACCGCCCTCATCGCCGGCCACACCAGCGTGATCAAGATGATCAACTCGGGTGAGTCCGGCCTGGCCGTGCTCACCCGGCTGCTCGGCGAGGTGGAGCCCGCCATCGGCGCGGCCGGCCTCGTGTTCGTGGAGTTCGCCCCCACCGGCGGCCGGGTGATCGCGGCGACCGGCAGCGCCGAGTTCGTCACCGGCCGCCCCCTGCCGGCCACCCACCCGGCCACCGTCTGCCTGCTCTCCGGCCCGCCGGTGCGCGAGATCCAGGTCGACGCGATCCCCGGCGCGATCGCCGACGAGCTCACCGCGCGCGGGCTGCGCCGGATGATCCTGGCGCGCGCCGAGATCGGCGGCCTGACCGTCGGCAGCCTGCACGCCCTCTATGCGGAGGGCGAGCCGCTGGACGCCTCCCAGCACGCCGTGGTCGGCTACGTGGCCGCCTGCATCGCCCACATGTACGGCGACCAGACCGGCCTGCCGGTGCACGGCGACGGCCCGGTGGTGGCGGCGCTCGCCGACGGCCTGGCCGTGGTCGACCGCGAGCACCACGTGCGGCTCTGGAACCCCGCCGCGGCGCAGGTGATCGGGCGACCGGCCGGCGAAGCGCTGAACCGGCCGCTGCCGTTCCCGCTCCCCCCGTCCGGTCAGGTCCTCGACCACCGGCTGCCGGACGGCCGCTGGCTGCGGATCACCTCCGGGGACCTGCCCGGGCCGGGCTCGCTGCGGGTGGTCACCTTCCGCGACATCACCGACCAGCAGCGGCGCGACAACGACCGCGACCTCTTCGTCGCGGTGACCAGCCACGAGCTGCGCACCCCGGTCACCGTGATCAAGGGGTACGCGGACACCCTCACCGACCACTGGGAGTCGCTCAGCGACGACGACCGGCGGCAGGCCGCCCGGATCATCGGGCAGCGGGCGAACGAGCTGGCCCGGCTGGTCGACCGGCTGCTCACGGCCGCCACCGAGAACCGCCCCGGCGGCGAGCCGGCCGCCCCGTTCGACCTGGCCGACGCGCTGCGGGCCGCGGTTCCCGACCTGCCGGCCGACGTCCGGCACCGGATCGTCCTCGACCTGCCGGCCGACCTCCCCAAGGCGCTCGGCGACCGGCACAGCCTCGCCACCGTGCTCACCGAACTGGGCACCAACGCCGGCAAGTACTCGCTGCCGGACACCCCGATCGAGATCTTCGCCGGGGCGAACGAGCGCACGGTCTCGTTCCGGGTCGCCGACCGGGGCATCGGCATCCGGCCGGAACACGTGGAGCGGGCGTTCGACCGGTTCTGGCAGGGGGAGTCCGGCGACCGGCGTCGCTACCCGGGGGCCGGGTTGGGGCTCTATCTCGTCCGGCAGATCGTTGAACAGCAGAATGGATGGGTATCCCTACGACCGAGAGCCGGTGGGGGTACCGTCGCAGAGGTGCGGCTGCCACGGGGGTGAACCCGGCCCGCACTGGGGTGGAAGGAACGACGGTGAGGACGGGTCCGGCCGAACGATCGTGGTGCGTGGTGGTGCCCCACCACGCCGTCGGCGCGCGCCTGGCCCGGCACCGGCTCGCCGACGAGCTGGCCGACGTCGTACCCCCGACCCTGCTGGCCGACCTGGTGGCGGTCCTCGCCGAGCTGGTCGGCAACGCCGTGCGGCACGCCGACCCGCTGCCCGGGGGCGTGGTCCGGGTGGCCTGGCGACTGCGGGCGGCGGCCGGTGGGCAGACCGTCCAGCTCCGGGTGACCGATGGCGGCTCCGCCTCCGGCCCGCTGATGCGGGTCGCCACCCCGGACGCCGTCGACGGGCGCGGCCTGCACATCGTCTCCGGGCTCGCCAGCCGCTGGGGGGTCGAGCGGGACGGCCTGGGCCAGAGCGTCTGGGCGGAGTTCGACCCGGCCGGGTCCATCCGGCCGGACCTGGTCGTGGCCGGTTGAGCCGACCGGGGAGGCGGGTCCTGCCCACGCCCCGCCGGTCCGGCATCTAGGCTGTGTCGCCATGAGCGAGCGCAGCGAGCGAATCATCAGGCACAGCGCATGAGCAAGCGTCGGAAGAGCCAGCGGGCCGCCGAGGTCACCCCGAAGCGGGAGAAGGTGCGCGACATCTTCGTGCCCCGTCCGTTCGAGGGCCTGGTCGACGAGCCGGAGTGGATCGCCCTGCGCGAGCTGGTCCCGGCCGCCTCCGCGCCGCTGCGGCTGACCCCCGAGCTGGTCGAGGAGCACGGCGACCGGCCGGTCACCCTGGCCACCGTGCTGCCGATGGCCGCACCGGCGATGACCAAGCCGGACGGGCGGGTCTTCATCGGTCTCCAGCGGCACCAGCAGTCCGGCGACGTCTCGCGGGACCTGGCCGACGCGCTGCTCTGCGCGCTGCGGACCGAGCCGGGCGGTCAGGTGAGCGTGCCGCCGCTGCCCGGACCGGGCCCCCGGCTCCAGGACATCCTGGTGGACGGCCCGCTGGAGATCAGCATGCACGACGGCTTCGAGTTCTGGCTCGACCCGGGCGCCGCCGACGACCCGGGCGTGCAGGCGTCCCTGGAGCGGGCCAACGCGGCGATCTACCCGACGGTGAAGCTGGCCGCGGCGCGGGCCGCGTACTGGTGCCAGGTGCCGGAGAAGGCGCACGTGCGCTGGGTGCTGCCGGAGGACGAGGACGTCGCGCTGGACGCGCTGTCCCGGCTGGGCGCGGCCGGCACGCTGACCCTGGGGGAGGACACCCGTTTCGCCGGCATGTTCCGGGCGCACGGCCGCCTGGTGCCGGTCTGGGACCTGCCCGAGGACGTCCCGGCCGGCGACTGGGAGGAGCCGGTGACCGGCTTCGCCAAGCGGTACGCCGACGCGCTGGCGGAGCAGGGGCCGCTGGACGCCGCCGGGCGCCGGGCCCGCCAGGGTCTGCTCGGCCGCCAGCTCACCCTGCGCTGAGCCGATCGTCGCGCGGGCCCCGGTCTCCACGACCGGGGCCCGTCGCCGTTCAGCGGCGCAGCGGTTCGCGGACCAGCGGGCAGGACATGCAGCGCGGCCCGCCCCGGCCGGAGCCCAGCTCGGACCCGGCGATGGCGATCACCTCGATGCCGGCCCGTTCGAGCTGGGCGTTGGTCTCCACGTTCCGCTCGTAGCCCACGCAGAGCCGGGGGGCGAGGGCGAGGGTGTTGTTGCCGTCGTCCCACTGCTCGCGCTCGGCGGTGACCGGATCCAGGCCGGTGTCGATCACCCGGAGCTGGTCGAGGTCCATGGCGTCGGCGGCGGCCCGCAGGAACGGCGCCGGGCCGTCGACCCGCGGATCCTCGCCGTCCGCGCCGGCGATGACCGTGTACGCGGAGAGCTCGCTGGCGATGTTCGGGTACATCAGCACGGCGTCGACGTCGACCATCGTGCAGACGGTGTCCAGGTGCATGGTGGCCCGCTCCTGGGCGATCGGCACCACCAGGATGGTGTGCGCCAGCCCGGCGGCGAAGACCTGCCGGCCCAGCCGCTCGGCACCGGCCGGCGTGGTGCGCTCGCCCACGCCCACGGCGAGCACCCCCGGCGCGAGCAGCAGCACGTCGCCGCCCTCCAGGTGCTCCAGCTCCGGGTGGTAGACGAACTCGGTGCCGACGAAACGCGGGTGGTAGCGGTAGATCGCGTCGGTCAGCGTGGTCTCCCGCCGGCGGGCCGGCATGGCCAGGCTGGTCACACCGACCCGGTCCCCGATCCAGATCGACGAGTCGCGGGTGAAGAGCAGGTTGGGCAGCGGGTCGATGACGAAGTCGTGCCGGTCCATCAGCGTCCACACCAGACCGCCGGGGCGGTCCGGGCCGATCCGCAGCTCCTCGTGGGCCAGCCCGGCGACGAACACGTCGGCCAGCGCGGCGGGGTCGAGGTAGGTGAGGTGGTCGGCGACCCGGCGGCGCAGGGTGTCACCGAGCCGCGGCGAGCGGAGCACCAGCTCGGTCAGCTCGGCCCGCGCGTCCGGCACGGCGAGCGTCTCGGCCAGCAGGGTGGCCAGATAGAGCACCTCGACGCCCCGGGACCGCAGGGCGGCCGCGAAGGCGTCATGCTCCTCCTGCGCGCGGCCCACCCATGGGATAGCGTCGAAGAGCAAGGAGTCGTTGTTGCGTGGGGTCAGGCGGGCGAGTTCCGGCCCCGGGCGGTGCAGCAGCACCGTGCCGAGCCGGCCGACCTCGCTGTCCACATAGTGGGTCACCCTCGCAGCCTAGGGCAGCCTTCAGCACCATCCGGGAAAAGAAGTGTGAATGAATATGGCATTCATCCGCACTCATTCCGGCGCTCCAACTTGCCGAGCACCGGGGTGTGCAACGTAGGGTAGTGGAGACATAACTTCGAGAGACCTTTTGCCGGAGGTCGCGATGACTGTCTTTCCCGCTCGCCGAGCCGTACCGACCCGGGCACTGCCGCCCGTCTCGGTGCCGCACCCCCGGGCCGAGTCCACCTCGGCGCTCGAACCGGCCCGACCGACTCCGCTGGAGTGGGCCCGCCGCCGCCGGGCCGAGCGGGGGGCCCGCCGGTTGGAGGCGGCCGGGGCCCGGGCCCTCGGTCAACTCGACCACCTCGGCCCCGCCTGGCACGTCATCGAGTGGCCCCGCACCGATGCCGCGGACCTCCTGCTCGACCGCACCCAGGACGAGCGGGCCGGGTTCCTCGCCATCGGGCCGAGCGGGCTCTTCGCGGTCACCGTCGCCGACCACGGCCGGGCCCGGGTGCTCGTCGCGGGCGACGTCGTCCAGATCAACGGCAAGCGTCCCCCCTATGTGACCGAGGCCCGCCGCGACGCCAAGCGGGCCGGCAAGGCCCTCTCTGATGCCGTCGGCCTGCCGATCCCCGTGACCCCGGTGCTGACCTTCGTCGGTTCCGGGGTCATCAGCGTCTACGGCCTGCCCAAGGACTGCCTCATGGCCACCCACCGGGAACTGGACCGCCTGCTCGTGGCCGGTGGCAACCGGATCAGTCCGGCCACTGCCGAGAAGCTCTCCCGGGTGGCCCAGGCGCCGTCGACGTGGCTCAACGGCACGTACCGTCCAGCGGCCGACTACCGGTGGTACGACGAGGGCCGAACGGCCGCTGACAAGCGGGCCGCCCGCCGGTAACGTCTCCCGCGACGCCACGCGGTCCACGGCTCCGCCGCCGGTGGTTCCGTCGGCCCGCGCCGTCGCCGGCCGCCCGGCACCGGGCACCCGTCGCACCGACACCTGTCCCCCGGTCCCCGCCGAGCCGGATCACCGACCGGCTCCGGCCACCGGAGGCGCAGCGCGGTCGGGCGCTCGTCGCGACGACCGGCTAGCGTGGACAGACCGTCGGTGTACATAGGAGGCGCGGTGGCCCACGTCGAACTCTCGCTCTCGGAAGTGTTCGTGCCCGCGGCGGGGACACCGACCGAGCAGGAGTCCGACAACGTCGGGCAGTGGTCGGGCATGGTCTCCCGGGCCGCCGAGCCGTGCCTGCTGATCGACGCCGACACCACCGTGGTGGCGATCTCCTCGTCCGGCTGCGACCTGCTCTGCCTCGGCGCCCCGGAGGACGTGATCGGCCGGCCGCTGCTGGAGGGCGGCCTGCGCCTGGTCGACTTCACCGCCAGCCCCAGCGAACTGACCGAGCAGGAGACCGACAAGATCCCGCCGCTGCTCGCGCTGCACTCCGGCCGGCTCGCCCGCGGGCTGCTCCGGGTCCAGGGGCCCGGCTCCGACGCCGGCACGACGGTGGACGCCATCTCCACGCCGGTGCTCACCGACGGCGAGGTGGCCGGCTCGCTCACCTTCTTCTCGGCGGTCTGACCCGGTCTGACCTGCGACGACCTGTGACGATCGCCGCACCGGGCGGTGCCGGGGCACAGCCACGCGCAGGCCGTAGGGTGCCCTCATGCTCGATGTCGCTCTGTTGCCGGGCGAGTACGCGGTGTGCCGCCTGCCGGCCGGCGCCGTGCTGTCCCCACACCTCTGGGGCGCGCTCGGTGGCCGCGACGTGGTGACGGTGAGCTGGACCGCCGACGGCGTCTCGGTGATCTGCCCCGCCGAGCGGACGCCCGGCGGGGCGGACGTGGAGACCGAGTGGCGCTGCCTCCGGCTGGTCGGCCCGCTGGACGCGGCGGTCACCGGCACCCTCGCGGCGCTGGTCGACCCGCTCGCCCGGGCCCGGGTCGAGGTGGTGGCCTTCTCCACGTACGACACCGACCACCTGCTCGTGCCCGCCGTGCGACTGGCCGAGGCGACGGGCGCGCTGGAACGGGCCGGCCACCGGGTCCACAGGTGACTTCACCCCGGTCGGGCGATCCTCCTACGATGGGCTCGGCCCACCGGCCATGACGACGTCCGTCGATGCCGAGGATCGCACCGTGCCCTGCACCCCGCCCCGCCCCGCCCGCCGGCGCCTCCCGGTGGCACTGGCCGCCCTGCTCGCCCTCGCCGGCTGCGGCGCCCCGCCCGAGCTGGACGCCCCGACCGCGTCGGTCACCACCGCCCCGACCGCCTCTGAAACCCCCAGCGCGACGCCGCCCGCACCGGTCACCCCGACCGCACCGGCACCGCGGCCGCCGACCCCGGACCCGGCCGCCACACCCTGCCGGTCCGGCCCGTCCGGCGACCGGGTGGTGGCCCTCCTGCGCGGCCCGGCCCGGGTGCTGCCGCGCGACGCGCGGGTCACCGTGCGGACCGGGCCGCTCTGCGCGGAGGGCTGGCAGTACACCGTGCTGGCGGTGCGCGGGCACGAGGAGCTCCAGGTGGTGACCCGGGGCCGCCCGGAGGAATTGGAACTCGTCACCGCCGGCACGGACGTCTGCGGCGTGGAGGTGCGCGCCGCCGGCCCGACCGGCATCCGGACCCTGGCCTGCGACGGCACCCCGGGTGCGTAGTCTGGTCGACATGCCGGGAACACCGCCGACCCGCTTCGTCTACCTGGGCCCCGAGGGCACCTTCGCCGAGCAGGCGCTGCGCACCGTCCCCGCGGCCGAGCGGGGTGGGCGGACGCCGGCGCGGAGCGTGGGCGAGGCGCTGGACGCCGTACGGGCGGGCGAGGCGGACGCGGCACTGGTGCCGCTGGAGAACTCGATCGGCGGCGCGGTCGGCGTCACCCTGGACGAGCTGGCCGAGGGGGAACCCCTGGTGATCACCCGTGAGGTGATCCTGCCGGTCGAGTTCGTGCTCGCCAGCCGCCCCGGAGTCGGTCTGGCCGACGTGCGGAGCGTGGCGGCGCACCCGCAGGCGTCCACCCAGTGCCGGGGCTGGCTCCGCGACCACCTGCCCGACGCCACGGTGGTCGACGTGCTCTCCAACGGCGCCGCCGCGGCGGGCGCGGCGAGCGGGGATTACGATGCCGCCGTCTGCGCCCCGATCGGCGCGACCCGGCACCGGCTGGCCGTGCTCGCCGACAAGATCGCCGACCACCCGGACGCGGTGACCCGGTTCGCGCTGGTCTCCCGGCCCGGCCCGCCCCCGCCACCGACCGGCGACGACGTCACCTCGCTGGCGATCTACATCGCGCACGACCGGGTCGGCGCGCTGCTGTCGGTGCTCATGGAGCTGGCCACCCGCGGTGTGAACCTGACGCGGATCGAGTCCCGCCCCACCGGTGAGGCGCTCGGCCGGTACGTCTTCTTCCTGGACTGCACCGGGCACGTCGCCGACGTACGCCTCGGCGAGGCGTTGCAGGGGCTCCGGCGGGTGTGCGCGGACGTGCGCTTCCTCGGGTCGTACCCCCGGCACCGTTGGAGCTCGGCGGCGGGTGACCGGCCGGTCCCCGCTCCGGCCGGTCTCTCCGACACCGACTACGCGGACGCGGCGGCCTGGCTGGCCCGGCTGCGCGCCGGCGAGCTGAACTGACGGTGGCGGGGCGCCCGGATCGGGCGCCCCGCGCACCGGGCGGTCACTGGAGCAGGCCGCCGAGCAGGCCGCCCTGCTGCTGCTGAGCGCCGCTGCCCTGCACCGGAGGCTCCTCCGAGGGCTGGACCACGACGAAACCCTGGCCGGCGAAGCTCATGGTGAACGCCTCGCCGGTGCTGCGGCCGAGCAGCGTGCCCAGGCCGAGCTGCTCGGCCCGGTGGTAGCCGGTCTGGAGATTGGCCGACCAGCAGACCGCGGCCTGCGGGTCGACGTAGGTGGGCTGGTCGACGTTGAGCACGACCGGGGTGCCCTTGGTGGTGATCGCGATCCGGCCGTAGCCGGTGAAGACGCAGTTGAACAGGCCGGACGAGGACGCCATCCCGGCGCCGCCGACCATCTTGATGTCGTACTGGAGCGTGGAGTCGAAGGCCAGCACGCTGGAGCCGTTGATCGACAGGGCGTCGCCGGGCTCCAGGTCGATGATGTGCACGTCCTTGGCGAGTTCGGCGAGGAACACGTCGCCACGCCCGGTGAGCTTCATGAGCGGCACACCCTCACCGGTGAGCCGCTGCTTGATGAACTTGCCGATGCCGCCGGAGCCGAGCGCCTGGAACTGCACCTGCCCCTGGTAGGCGACCATGGACCCCACCCGGGCCATCGCCTCGCCGTTCAGCTCGATCTTCAGCATCTTGGAGTTCTGCAGCCGCATGCCCGGCTGCTGGGACTCCTTCTCAAGGTTCTCCGCGGAGAACAGCGCGCTGCGCATGGGTTTCCTCCTGCATCGGGATGTGCCTGCACCGGAGGTTAGGGGACCCGCGCAACAGCGGGGATCGGCCGAGCGGGGCGCACCGCGGACCCGGTCAGCCCCAGCCGAGGGCGTGCAGTCGGTCGTCATCGATGCCGAAGTGGTGGGCGATCTCGTGCACCACCGTCACGGCCACCTCGTCCACGACGTCGTCCTCGGTGTCGCAGATCCCCAGGATGGGGTTGCGGTAGATGAGGATGCGGTCCGGCAGCACGCCGGCGTAGTCCCAGCCCCGCTCGGTGAGCGCGTGTCCCTCGTAGAGCCCGAGCAGGTCCTCGCCCGGCGGCGGGTCGTCCTCGACCAGGATGACCACATTGCTCATCAGCCCGAGCAGTTCCTCGGGCACCTCGTCGAGCGCCTCGCCGACGAGCTCCTCGAACCGCTCCCGGCTCATCTGCACGGCCACGCCGCGGGGTCACCCCTTCACGATCGGCACGCGGCACGGCAAGGGCGCCCGGCGGGGGCACCCTTGCCGTGTCGGACGTGGTCAGGCCAGGCGGGCGTTGAGCGTGATCTGCGCGCCGGGGGAGAGCAGCCGCGAGATGGGGCAGTTCTCCTTGGCCGCCTCGGCCAGCTTGGTGAACTCGGCCTCGTCGAGGCCCGGCACCTGGCCGACGGTCTCCAGGTCGATCCGGGTCACGGTCATGCCCGCGTCGGTCTTGTCGAAGTGCACCTTGGCGGTGGTCTCCACCGAGGTGTCGGTGGCACCCGCGTCGGCGAGCTGCTTGGAGAGGGCCATCGAGAAGCAGGCGGAGTGCGCGGCGCCGATCAGCTCCTCGGGATTGGTGCCCTCGCCCTCCTCGAAACGGGACTTGAAGGAGTAGTTGCCGGTGAGGCCGCCCTTGCCGGTGCGGACGGTGCCGGACCCCTCGGTGAGGTTGCCCTGCCAACGAGCGGAAGCGGTACGGATAGGCATGGCACCGACGCTAACCGAAAGCGGCGGCGCGCGCACCGGCCTGCGCGCTTGCGACCCCTGTCAGCGGGTGCCGGCTGTGCCATGATTCGACCCAGGCCCGCGTACGGGAAGGTGGCCGATGTCCCAGGATCTCCCCATCCCCAGGCAGGACAACCGGTCCGACGGCACGACCGTCGTGGAGTGGGGCGACGCCGAACCAGCTCCGTCCGGCCGGGTGGGGCGCTCGCTCGCCGGGCTGGGCCGGGACCACCGCCTCCCGCCGGTGCTCGCCGGTCTCGGCGCGGTGGCCGCGGTCGCCTCGCTGATCGGCGAGTGGCTGGTGATGACCGTGCCCGACGACGGCCCGGACGGGAACACCACCATCCGGCTGCCGAGTGGGGTGGCCGAGGTGGGCGGGTTCGGTGTCGCGTACCTGGTGGGGCTGCTCGGCCTGGCGGTCGCCGTGGCGCTGGCACTGCGCGGCGCGCCGGCGATCCGGCAGCACGCCCGGCTCGCCGGTCTCGGCCTCGCGGCCGCGCTGCTCGCCGTGCTGGCCGCGGCCGCCTTCTCGCTTCAGGAGCTGGCCCGGCGTGCGTTCTTCTTCCCCACCGAGCAGCGGTTCCAGGTGGAGCACGGCCGCGGCCTGGTCACCGCCTTCCTCGCCGTCGTGCTGGTGGCCGCCGCGCTGCACCTGTCCGGCCGGGCCGGCGCCGGGCCCGCGGACCGGCCGGACGAGCCCGGGGCGGAGCCGGCCGCCGGAACGCCGTCAGGCCGGGGCCGGCGCCGGGCGGCCGACGACGAGCTGCCGCCGGCCCCCGCCGACCTGAGCGTGCAGCCCACCACACCCTTCGCCCGGCCCGAACCGCCCCGCTGACGCCGGCCCCGGACCGCCCGCCCGCCGCCCCTCGGGCGGGCCGGGAGGGGACACCGGACGGCCGCCGCGGGTTGGTGTCCGATTCGCCGAAAAGCCATGGTTGCGACCTGTTCCGCGAGATACGGTTGCTGCCCGCCGTCCGGTGGTCACGGCACCGAGGACCTGGACGGCCGGCGCGACGGCGGCGGGCGAAGGAGGAACCATGATCCGCCCGGGACTGCCCAAGCTGATCGCCACCGACCTCGACGGCACGCTCGTCCGCAGCGACGAGACCGTCTCCGCCTACACCCACGAGGTGCTCGACCGGGTGCGGGCCGCGGGGATCCCGGTGGTCGGCGCCACCGGCCGGGGGCCCCGCCTCACCGAGCTGACCCGCAACGACATCCGCGCCGCCGACTTCCTCGTGATGGCCGGCGGGGGCCGGGTGGTCGACCAGAGCGACCCGGCCGGGCCGCTGGTCCTGCGCGACGAGCGGCTGGCCGGCACGGTTCTGGCCCGGATCCTCGCCGACCTGGAGGCCGCCGTCGGCCCGCTCACCGTGATGGTGGAGGCGTCCGACGAGCCCGACGCGCCCCTCTGGGGCGACTACCACCCGAGCTGGCCCTACCAGGACCGGTTCGAGGCGCGCAGCCGCGCGGAGTGCCTCTCCGGTGACGTGCTCAAGGCGTTCGCGCGTACCGCCGACCACCACGTGGACGAACTGCTGGCGGTGGCCCGCCGGATCGTCCCGGCCGAGCTGGCCACGCTCACCCAGGCCGGCCTCGGCTTCGTCGAGATCTGCCCGCCCGGTGTGGACAAGTCGACCGGGCTCAGCGTCGTCGCCGAACGGCTCGGGGTCGACCCGGCCGAGGTGCTGGTGTTCGGCGACCAGCCGAACGACCTGCCGATGTTCGGGTGGGCCGGCTGGGGCCGCGTGGCGGTGGCCAACGCGCACCCGGAGGTGCGGGCCGCGGCGGACGAGATCACTCTGCGCAACGACGACGACGGCGTCGCGGTCTACCTGGACCGACTACTGTCCCGGTGATGGGAGAGGCACCTCGGCTCGTCGCGAGCGACATCGACGGCACGCTGCTCCGGGACGACCGGACGCTCAGCCCGCGCACCGCGGCGGTGCTGTCCCGGATCTCCGCGGGCGGCACGCCGGTCGTGCTGGTCACCGGCCGTCCCATCCGCTGGCTCCAGCTCGTGTACGACCAGCTCCCCGAGCCGCTGCCGGCGATCTGCGCGAACGGCGCGGTGGTGTACGACCCGGTCACCGACGAGGTGCTCCGCGCCGACCCGCTCGCCCCGGAGCTGCTGGCCGAGGTGGCCCGGCGGCTCCGGGCCGAGGTGCCCGGGGTGAGCTTCGCCGTGGAGATCGTGGACAGCCGGCAGATGCGGCACGAGGCGCACTACCCGCTGCGCTGGGACGCCGACGCGGACGCGATCCGGGCCATCGAGTCGCCGGAGGAGCTGCTCGCCGCCCCGGCCGTGAAGCTGCTGGCCCGTGCCGGCGAGCAGGACCCCGACGCGTTCGTCCGGGTGGTGGCCGGCGCCCTACAGGGGCTGGCCGAGGCGACCCACTCGTCCTACAGCGGGTTGGTGGAGATCTCCGCCGCCGGTGTCACCAAGGCGGCCGGCCTGGCCTGGTACGCGGCGCGGCACGGCATCGACGAGCGGGACGTGCTGGCCTTCGGCGACATGCCGAACGACGTGCCGATGCTGACCTGGGCCGGCCGGGCGGTGGCGGTCGCCAACGCGCACCCGGCCGTCCTGGCGATCGCCGACGAGGTGACCGGGCCGAACACCGAGGACGGCGTGGCCGCGTATCTGGAGCAGGTGTTCGGGGTGGCCTGAGCGGCCGGGGCGCCTCGCGCCCCGGCCGGTCAGAGGTACTGGCCGGGCGCGTGACCCTCGTTGCCGCCCGGCATGCCCGGCATGCCCGGCACCACTCCGCCCGGGCCGCTGGGCAGCGCCTGCCGGCCGGAGCGCATCTGCTCCAGCTGGACGCGGGCGGCCATCTGCTGGGCGACCAGCGCCGCCTGGATGCCGTGGAACAGCCCCTCCAGCCAGCCGACCAGCTGGGCGTGGGCGATGCGCAGCTCGCCCTCGCTGGGCGCCTGGTCCTCGGTGAAGGGCAGCGAGATCCGCTCCAGCTCCTCGCGCAGCTCGGGGGCGAGGCCCTCCTTCAGCTCGACGATCGAGCGCTCGTGGATCTCGCGCATCCGGTGCCGGCTGGCATCGTCCAGGGGCGCCGCCTTGACCTCCTCCAGCAGCTGTTTGATCATGCTGCCGATCCGCATCACCTTGGCGGGCTGCTCGACCAGGCGGGTCGGATCCTCACCCTGGCCCTCGTCGGTCTGCACCGTGCCGACCGGCCGGCCGTCCGGCCCGACCACCACCACGGTGCCGGGGATGCCATCGTTGCCCTGTTCGTCGTCCTGTCCGGCGAAGCGCGCTTCGGTCATGGGACCCATTTTTACCCACCCCCACCGCCCGCACGCGCCCGGACCGGCTGCCGGGCCGGGTACCACCCGGCCGGGGCGCGCTACCGTCGCCGTCATGCCCGCAGACCCGCGCGCCGTGCTGACCGCACCGGCCCCGCCGCCGGACGCCACCGTCACCTACGGCGACCACCCCGAGCAGTGCGCCGACCTGCGCCGGCCGGGCGGTGAGGGGCCGCCCCGGCGGCTGGTGGTCGTGGTGCACGGCGGCTTCTGGCGGGCCGAGTACGACCGCACCCACACCGGCCCGATGGCGGCGGCGCTGGCCGCGCTCGGCCATCCGGTCGCCCAGGTGGAGTACCGGCGCACCGGCCAGCCGGGCGGAGGCTGGCCGCACACCCTCACCGACGTGCTGGCCGGGGTGGCGGCGCTGCCCGGTCTGGCCGCCGCCGCGCTGCCCGGCCTGGTGGCCGCCGCCCCACCGATCCTCGTCGGTCACTCGGCCGGCGGGCACCTCGCGCTGTACGCGGCCGCGCACGCCCCGACCACGGTCGCCGGCGTGCTGGCACTGGCGCCGGTCGCGGACCTCGCCGAGGCGTACCGGCTGGACCTGGACTCCGGGGCGGTGGCCGCGCTGCTCGGCGGCGGCCCGGCCGACGTGCCGGACCGGTACGCGGCCACTGATCCATCGTCATTGGTGCCGGTTCAACCACGGACGGTAGTCATGCATGGGGTTCTCGACCAGCAGGTCCCCATCTCCATCAGCCGCTCCTGGGTAGCCGCCGCCCGGGCCGCCGGCAGTCCCGCCACGCTCATTGAGCTGCCCGAATGCGAGCATTTCGGGCTCATCGCACCGGGCTCGGCGGCCTGGCCGCAGGTGGTCGCCGCATTGCGGTCGCTGCACGATGATCTTCGGGGCATTGACGCAGCGTCGCCAAGCAGGTAGAACGCCGAGGGGGCGTTGCATCCTGGCCGCTCCATCGGGAAGGAATTCGGTGTCACAGATGAACCGCAGGCGGGCGCTACAACTGCTGGCCGCACTGGGTGCCACCGGCCTGGCGGCGGGCTGTGGCTCCGAGACCGACACCGCGGACGGGGCCGAGCCCGGCAGCCCGATCAAGATCGGTCTGATCGTCCCGGGCAGCGGACCGAACAAGGTCATCGGTGACGAGATCACCAACGGGTTCCAGATGTTCCTCACCCTCAACGACGGACAGCTCGGCGGCCACCCGGCGACGGTGGTGTCGGCCGAGGAGGGCGACACCGCCAAGACCGGCCAGGCCGCCGTGGACCGGCTGGTCAAGGAGGGCGTGCTGGCGCTCACCGGCGTGGTCAGCTCCGCCGTGATGCTGGGCATCCGGGACGCCGTGGAGCAGGCCCGGATGCCGCTGGTCGGTTCCAACGCCTCCCCCATCAGCCTGCAGAGCGTCGTCTACATCTGGCGCACCTCGTACGTGCTGAACGAGCCGGGCGAGGCGCTCGGGGAGTACCTGCGGCAGAACCTGGACGCGTCCAGCCGGATCGCCGTCTTCGCCACCCAGGGCCAGAGCAGCCGGGACGTCATCGACGGCCTCCGGCGAGGCTACGAGCAGGGCGGCCGCCGGCTGACCGAAGACCCGATCTTCACGACCGACTTCCCCAACCCCGGCAAGGGGGCCTACACGGGCTCGATCCGCAAGGCCCTGGACCGGCGGCCCGCGCCCGACGCGGTCTTCTGCCACTACACCGGGTCGCAGGCGGTGCAGTTCATCAAGCAGCTCTACGCCGAGGGATACAAGGGCCCGGTCTACGCGCCCGGCTTCCTCACCGAGGGCACCGTGCTCAGCCAGCTCGACGACGGCGAGAAGGGCGAGGAGCGGGCGCTGATCGAGAAGTACGGCATCCACACCGCGCTCAACTACTCGGCCGACCTGAACAACACCGCCAACCGGGTGTTCGCCTCGGCGTACCGCAAGACGTACAACGCCTCTCCCACCACCTACGCGATGGCCTCCTACGACGCCGCACAGGTGCTGGACAAGGCGATCCGGCTGGTCGGGGGGAACCCGACCCCGCAGCAGGTCAACCTGGCGCTCGGCAAGATCGGCCAGGTCGACAGCCCGCGCGGCTCCTGGCAGTTCAACCAGTCGCGCACCCCGCAGCAGAAGTGGTACCTGCGCGAGGTCCAGCTCGACGGCCGCATGCTCGCCAACGTCGTGATCAGCGAGCTGGCCACGCTCGGCTGAGTCACCCCCGCATACGCGAAACGGGCGGCCTCCCCTCAGGGAGACCGCCCGTTCTCCGTGCGTCAGTGGCGCAGCTCGGCGATGCAGCACTTCACGCTGCCGCCACCCTTCTTCAGCTCGGCCAGCTCGACTGGCACCGGGTGGTAGCCGGCCGTCTTGAGCTTGCCGGCCAGCCGGGTCGCCTCGCTGTTCAGCACCACGTTGAGGCCGTCGCTGACCAGGTTCAGGCCGAAGGCCAGGGCGTCCTCGTCGTCCGCGACCACGGCGTCCGGAAAGAGCTGGGCGAGCACCTTCTGGCTGGCCGCCGAGAACGCGCCCGGGTAGTAGACGATGTTCTCGTCGTCGATCGAGGCGAGCGCCACGTCCAGGTGGTAGAAGCGCGGGTCGACCAGGCGCAGCGAGACCACCGGCCGGCCGAGCGCCTCCTGCGCCTCGGCGTGCGCGGCCAGCTCGGTGCGGAAGCCGTGACCGGCGAGGACCAGCCCGCCGTGCGCCTCGGGCAGGTAGGCGAAGTCGCCCTCACCCTCGTTGGTCTCGCTCGGCGCGATGAACCGCCAGCCGTTCTCCTCGTAGAACGCCCGGTGCGCGGCGGCCTCGGCGGCCCGCTGCTCGTGCTTGAACTGGGCGCCGTAGACCGTGCCGTCGACCACGAACGCCCCGTTGGCCGCGAAGACCATGTCCGGCAGCCCGCGAGCCGGGGTGAGCAGGTGCACCTCGTGGCCGAGGCCGACCAGGGTCTCCCGCAAGCGGTCCCACTGCTTGACCGCCAGCTCCGCGTCGACCGGGGCGGTCACGTCCATCCACGGGTTGATCGCGTACTCGACCGCGAAGTGCTCGGGCGAGCACATGAGATATGTCCGCTTTCGCGGGACTCGCTGCTGGTTCACGGTCACCAAGAGTAGGTACGGTACAACTTTGGTAACAGTCACAACCATTGCTTCCCAGAGGCGGAACGTTGCAGATAGACGCGGTCGACCAGCGAATCATTGCGTTGCTCGTGGCGGATGCCCGCGCCTCGTACGCGGACATCGGCACGCGGGTGTCACTCTCCGCCCCCGCGGTCAAGCGCCGGGTCGACCGGCTCCGGTCGGCGGGGGTCATCCGGGGCTTCACCGCGGTGGTCGACCCGGCCGCCGTCGGGTGGACCACCGAGGCGTTCGTCGAGCTGTTCTGCGCCGGCCGGACCACGCCGGCACAGATCGGCGCCGCCGCCCGGCGGCATCCCGAGGTGGTCGGCGCGTACACGGTCTCCGGCGAGGCCGACGCGCTGGTCCACCTTCGGGCGGCCGACATCGCACACCTGGAGGAGGCGCTGGAGCGGCTGCGGGCCGAATCCTTCGTCACCTCGTCCCGCAGCACCATCGTCCTCTCCCGGCTGGTCGAGTCCCCCGGGGTCGGGCCCTCCTCGGCTTGACCTCAACCGCGCTTCAGGTCGTCAACTGGACCCGGACGGTGCGGCGACGACAGCGGGGAGGCGACGTGCGGGCGGTGTGGCTACGGGAGTTCGGCGGGCCGGAGGTGCTGGTCCCCGGGCCGGCGCCGGATCCGGTGCCCGGCCCGGGACAGGTGCTCGTCGAGGTGGCGCACGCGAACATCACCTTCGTCGAGACGATGTTCCGGGCCACCGGGTTCGGCCCGTTCGCAGCGACCCCGCCGGTCATCCCGGGCAACGGCGTCGGCGGCACGATCACCGCGGTCGGCCCCGACGCCGACCCGGCGCTGATCGGCCGGCGGGTGGTCAGCGCCACCGGCGGCAGCGGCGGGTACGCCGAGCGCGTGGCCGTGGACCAGGGCGCGCCCATCCCCGTACCGGACGGGTTGCCGCTGGACGCGGCCGTGGCGCTGCTCGCCGACGGCCGTACCGCGCTCATGCTGGCCCGCGCGGCCGGGCTGCGGCCCGGCGAGCGGGTGCTGGTCGAGGCGGCGGCCGGCGGGGTGGGCGGCCTGCTCACCCAGCTCGCCACCGCGGCCGGCGCCCGGGTGGTCGCGGCGGCCGGCGGTCCCCGCAAGGTCGCCCTGCTCCGCGAGCGCGGCCTCGACGCGGCGGTCGACTACCGGGAGCCGGACTGGACCGACCGGGTCCGGGCGGCCGTGGGCGCGGTGGACGTGGTCTTCGACGGGGTGGGAGGCTCGCTGGCCCGGGCGGCCTTCGACCTGCTCGACCGGGGCGGGCGGATGGTCAGCTTCGGGCTGGCCGGCGGTGCCTGGGCGGACGTGCCCGAGGCGGAGGCCGCCGCCCGGGGGGTGACCCTGGTCCGCCCCGGCGGCACGCCCGACGACCTGCGTGCCCTCACCGAACAGGCCCTCGCCGAGGGGGCCGCCGGCCGGCTCCGGCCGCTGATCGGGCAGCGGTTCCCGCTGGACCGGGCCGCCGACGCGCACGCGGCCATCCAGTCCCGGGCCACGGTCGGCAAGACCCTCCTCGACGTCCGCTGACGCCGCCCGGGCGTGCTCCCGCCCGGGCGTCAGAGGTACATGCCGGTGCGGTGCTCCTGCGAGCGGGCCGGCTTGTCACCCTCGCCGAAGAAGCGCTTGCCACCGAACTCCCCGTGCAGCCGGTCGTCCAGCTCATCGGCCAGCCCGGTCATCACCTGCACGGCGAGCATCAGGTGGGTGGCCTGGAAGTTGCGGCCGAACACCGGGATGGAGGCCCACACCGTGTCGTCGGCGCAGTAGAGCCGGCCGATCGGCATCCGGTTGGTCAGCTCGGAAAGCTTCACGTAGAGCCGCTCGGTCGGCTCGACCTCGGTGAGCACCGGGGAGAAGACGTCGACCAGCGGCGGATTGTCGCGGACCCGGACGAAGACCATCGCCGAGCCGGCGCGGATGTTGATGTCGCCGTCCGAGTCGACCTGCACCTGGTCGGCCTTGGACTTCAGCATGGTGGAGACGACCGTGCGCACCCGCTCCTCCAGGGCCAGCACGTCGTTCTCGGGGGCCTGGGCGGCCGTGGCCGCCGCCAGCGCCTCGTCGAGGTCGGCCTCCACGTCGCGGTCCGGGCCGAACTCGCTGCGCGCGGTGCCGAGCGGCTCCTCCGGCAGCGGCTCCCCCTCGGCATCGTGCACCAGGTAGACCAGGAAGGCGGGGTGCGGGGCGCCGTAGACGTCGCGCAGGGTCCGGGACAGCACGGCCGCCAGCCGGGTGGCTTCGTCGGTGGCGCAGTCCAGGCCGAACTGCTCGCCGGAGCCCGCCACCACGCCGGGCGGGGCCCAGCCGAGCGCGACCATGTCGGCCACCGCGGCCCGGTCCAGCCGGTAGCCCTGCGGCAGCGTCGCGTTGCCGACCGCCCGCGCGGAGAGGCGGCCCTCCTCGCCGGCGTCCACGCTCACCGAGTAGACGGCGTCCCCGGTGCCGGAGGCGGTCGGGTCGAGGGTGACCTCCAGGTGCGCGCCGGCGGGCAGCCCGCGCAGCCGGTCGGCCAGCGCGCGGGCGAACTCCCGCCAGGCCTCGGTCACCTTGGCCCGCAGGTCGGCCGTGGTCGGCTCGTCCAGCAGGATCGACTCGTGCTGCTCCGGCATCGCGCCGGCGGGCTCACCAACCGGTGCCGAGGGGTGGTCTGCCGTCATGATCGCCTCCGTCCGTCCTCGCCACCCTACCCACGGACGGAGGGGGCCCAATCACCCCGACCGGCATCGGACAACAGCCCGGGGGGCGCTACTCCGCCGGGGCGGTCCCGTCCAGCTCCACGGGCCACGTGCCGGCCAGCGAGCTGAGCCGGGCGGCCGCCGCGGCCGGGTCCGCGCCGCGCCCGACAGCCATGCCCAGGAGGTACGCGGTGACCGGCGCCCCCGGTCGCAGCACCTGGTGGGCCACGTCCTTGGCCAGATCGAGCACGGTCGGCACCGGCACCTCGGCCGGGTCCAGCCCCAGCTCGGCACAGGCCGCCGTGACCCAGTCGTCCATCACCGTCATCGCGTCCACTCCTCGGCCCGGCGTACGTCCTCGTCAGTGTCGCAGTCGAACCACGGCGCCGGCCCGGACCCCGACCAGGACACCTCCCGCACGGTCGTGCCGGCCAGCAGCCCGCGCACCGGTGCCCCGTCGACCGTGCCGCCGCGCTCGGCGGCGAGCCGGTCGAGGGCGGCCCGCAGCGCGGTCACCCGCCACACCGCGCACAGGTGCTGCCGGCGGCCGTCGCCGTCGACGTAGCAGGCCACCCCCGCCGTCGAGCCGTCGAGGGCGCGCCGCAGCTCGGCCACCGCCGCCGGGGTGAGCAGCGGCAGGTCGGCCGCGAGCAGGGCGACGGTGGTGGCGCCGGCACCGAGCAGGGCCAGGCCCGCCGACGCCCCGGCCACCGGGCCGCCGCCGGGCGGCTCCTCGCGGGTCACCCGCACCCCCTCGGGCACCAGGCCCGCCGGGCCGACCACGATCCGCTCGCCCGCGTCGGCCACCGCCGCCAGCACCCGGTGCAGCATCGGCCGGCCACCGACCGGCCGGGCCGGCTTGTCCACCCCGCCCATCCGGCGGGCTGCGCCGCCCGAGAGCACCACCGCCGCGTACGCCGTCACCGGGCCACGGTAGCCGCGAATCCGCTCGATACGGCGCACGCATCCCGCGGGTTCGGCGTCACCCTGCGGGTGGTCCGGGGCTCGGCGCAGCATGGCGCCGACGTCGCCGTGCGGGTGGCCGGGGGCGCGGGGCAGGATGGCGGCGACGTCACCGTGCGGGTGGCCCGGAGCGCGGCGCGCGACGGCGGCGACGTCACCGTGCGGACGTCCCGGGGCGCGGGGCAGGATGGCGGCATGGGACGGGCGACTGATCGGCGCGGCGTGCTCCGGATCGACCTCGGCGCGGCGGCCGACGGGCGGGCGCGGGTGCGCCGGCAGGACACCCTGGCGGTCGAGGAGCCGCTGGAGATCCGGGTCGGCCCGGCCGGGCCGGGCCGGCGCAGGCCGCTCGCCGTGACCATGCGTACCCCCGGCGACGACCTGGACCTGGCGATCGGCTTCCTGCTCACCGAGGGACTGATCCGGTCGGCCGACGACGTACGCACCGCGCAGCTCTGCGCCGGGGCGGAGACCCCGAACACCTACAACGTGGTCGACGTGGTGCTGGCCCCCGGCGTGCCGGAGCCCGTCACCGATCCGGCCCGGAACTTCTACACCACCAGCTCGTGCGGGGTCTGCGGCAAGGCGAGCATCGACTCCGTCCGGACCCGCTCCCAGTTCGCGGTGCACGAGGACCCGCTTTCGGTGACCGCCGAGCTGCTCGCCGGGCTGCCCGACCAGCTGCGCGCGGCCCAGCGCGCCTTCGACCGCACCGGGGGCCTGCACGCGGCCGGGCTCTTCACGGCGGACGGCGAGCTGGTGGTGCTGCGCGAGGACGTCGGCCGCCACAACGCGGTGGACAAGGTGGTTGGCTGGGCCGTCCGGGAACGCCGGCTCCCGCTGGCCGGGCACGTGCTGCTGGTCTCCGGGCGGGCGAGCTTCGAGCTGACCCAGAAGGCGTGGATGGCCGGGGTGCCGCTGCTCGCGGCGGTCTCGGCGCCCAGCACGCTCGCCGCCGACCTGGCCGAGGAGGCCGGAATGACACTTGTCGGCTTCCTGCGCGGCGCAACCATGAACGTCTACACCGGGGCGCACCGCGTGCCCGGCTGACCCGCACCGCCGGGTGCGCTCCGGCTCACCCCGGAACCGTGCCCCGGTCACCGGAGTGGTCGGCGGTCGGCGGTCACCGGCGGGGCCGCCGGCGACGACGGCGGAGCACCGCCCGGCTGTCGGTGGCCGGCCAGCCGTCCAGCTCGGCCGGGGAGAGCCCACGGCGGAGCGCGTCGTCGAGGAGCACGGCGAGCGAGTAGCCGGGGTGGGCGGCGAGCACCCGTTCCAGGGCGACGGCGGCCAGCGCGCCGTGCCCGGCCCGCCAGGCCGCGAAAGCCAGCAGGCTGCCCGGGGCCGCGATCAGCTCCGGCTCGGCCCGGCGGAACACGTCGGTCCAGAGGCTGATGTCGGCGTCCCCGCCGTCGGTGCGGGACCAGGCGTGGTCGCGGACCGGAAGGTGGGTGAGGAGCACGGTCAACCAGGCCGCCTCGTCGTCGCCGAGCCGCTCACCGCGCCGGTGCCGCCGGAACGCGATGCGCACCGCCGCCACCCCCGCCGACCGGACGGCGCGGCCGTCCACCAGCCCGAACCCGACGGCCTGCTCGGCCCCTCCGGTCCGCTCGGCCCCTCCGACCCACTCGGCCTCCCCGACCCGTTCGGCCACTCCGACCTGCTCGGCCTCCTCGACGAGCCGAGGCGCTTCCCCGGTCGGTCCACCCGCCTCGCCGGCGAGAGCGGTCAGGCGGCGGCGAGCCCGGGCGGTGGCCCGGCGCATGGCCACCCGGACCGGCCCGCCGACGGGGGCCACCTGCGCGGCCAGCGCGGCCCGGTCGGGCAGCGCGACCTGGCCGGCGAAGACCGCCGCGGCGCTGACCCGGCTGGCCGCCGGGTCGTAGCGGGTGCCCTCCGGAGGGCAGCAGGCCGGCTCAGCGCAGAGGTAGGACCACCAGCGCCCGTCGGTCACCCGGAGCGCGTCGAGGACGAGCAGCCCGGCGCGGTCCAACGCCTCGCCGACCGCCTCGACCGCGCCGGTGACCCGGTCGGCCGGGCCGTAGCCGACCACGGTGGCGGCGTCGGTGCCCTGCCGGGCGACCACCTCGGCCAGGTGCCGGGCGGCCGGACGCGGGTCGCTGCCCGGCTCGGGCAGGTCACCCCGGGCGGCGAAGACGACCCGGCGGCCCCGCATCGCCACCACCACGACGCTGTCGGCGGGATGGAAGCCGAGCAGGTACGGCACGGCGGCGACGAGGTCGCCGGGCGAGCGGACGGCGAGGCGGGGACGCTCGGTGGAGTTCATGCCGGGAGCCTGCGGCGCACGGGTGCCGGTCCGACAGGCCCTGTGGACGACACGCAGGTTGTCCACAGATACGGAGAGTATCGGGCCAGGTCGGCGAGGAGCGGCACCCCGCAGAGCCGGTCACGGCCCGCGCCGGTCCCGCGGACCGGCTACGTTGCGCTCATGGACCTGGCGTACCTGCGGGCACACCCGGAGCACCTGCCCACCTTCCTGACCCACCAGCGGATCCGGGAGACGCCGGTCTCCGGCGGCGACATCTGCACCGCCTCCCGCCTCACCCTGGACGACGGGCACTCGGTCTTCGCCAAGACCTGGCCGGAGCGCGCGGAACGCGCCGTGCCCGAGGGCTTCTTCGCCGCCGAGGCGGCCGGGCTGCGCTGGTTGCGCGAGCCCGGCACGGTCGCCGTGCCGGAGGTGGTGGTGGCACTGCCGGAGCTGCTGGCGCTCGAGTGGGTCGAGCCCGGCGAGCCGACGCCGGAGGCCGCCGAGCTGTTCGGCCGCGAGCTGGCCGGGCTGCACCGGGCCGGCGCACCCGCCTTCGGCGCCGACTGGCCCGGCTTCGTCGGGGCGCTGCCGCAGGACAACACGCCCGACCCGGGCCCATGGCCGGAGTGGTTCGCCCGGCGGCGGCTGCTGCCCTACCTGCGGATGTCGGTCGACAACGGCGCGCTCACCGGCGCCGAGGCCGCCCCGGTAGAGGAGCTGATCGACCGGATCGCCGAGTTCGGCGGCGACGAGCCGCCGGCCCGGATCCACGGCGACCTCTGGCCGGGCAACCTGCTCTGGGGCCTCGACGACCGGGTCTGGCTGGTGGACCCCGCCGCGCACGGCGGCCACCGCGAGACCGACCTGGCCCAGCTCGCCCTCTTCGGCGGCCCGCCGCACCTCGACCGGATCACGGCCGCCTACCGGGAGGTGTGGCCGCTGGCCGACGGCTGGCGGGAGCGGGTGCCGCTGCACCAGCTCCACCTGCTGCTGGTGCACACCGCGCTGTTCGGGGCCTCGTACCGGGCGGCGGTGGACTCCGTCGCCCGCGCCGCGCTGAGCGGCACCGGACGCGCTACGGTCGACGGGTGACCGCCGCCCCGACGACGACCGACGGGGTCCTCGTCGACCGGTACGGCCGGGTCGCCCGGGACCTCCGGGTCTCGCTGACCGACAAGTGCAACCTGCGCTGCACCTACTGCATGCCGGCCGAGGGGCTGCCCTGGCTCGCCGGTCCGCAACTGCTCGACGACGACGAGATCGTCCGGCTCATCCGGGTGGCGGTGCACCGGCTCGGCGTCACCGAGGTCCGTTTCACCGGCGGCGAGCCGCTGATCCGGCCCGGCCTGGCCCGCATCGTGACAGCGGTGGCTGCCCTGGAGCCGCGCCCGCGCATCTCGCTGACCACCAACGGCATCGGCCTGGACCGCCTCGCGCCCACCCTGCGCGCCGCCGGGCTCGACCGGGTGAACGTCTCGCTGGACACCCTGGATCCGGCCCGGTTCGCCGCACTCACCCGGCGGGACCGGCACGCCGACGTGCTGGCCGGGCTGGCCGGCGCCGCAGCGGCCGGCCTGGCCCCGGTGAAGCTCAACGCCGTGCTGATGCGCGGGGTCAACGACGACGAGGCCCCCGCGCTGCTCAGGTTCGCCCTGGCGCACGGCTACGAGCTGCGGTTCATCGAGCAGATGCCGCTGGACGCCCAGCACGGCTGGGACCGGTCGACCATGGTCGTCGCCGACGAGATCCTCGCCGCCCTGCGCGCCGAGTTCACGTTGACCGCCGACCCCGGCGAGCGGGGGGCGGCCCCGGCCGAGACCTGGCTGGTGGACGGCGGCCCGGCCCGCGTCGGCGTGATCGCCAGCGTGACCCGGCCGTTCTGCGGCGACTGCGACCGCACCCGGCTCACCGCCGACGGTCAGGTCCGCAACTGTCTCTTCGCCACGGAGGAGTCCGACCTGCGCGCCGCGCTGCGCGCCGGGGCGGACGACGAGGAGCTGGCCCGGCGCTGGCGTGCCGCGACGTCGGGCAAGCGGGCCGGGCACGGCATCGACGATCCCACCTTCCTGCAACCCGCCCGCCCCATGTCGGCGATCGGAGGCTGACCGGTGCAGCTCACCGTCCGCTATTTCGCCGGCGCGCGGGCCGCGGCCGGCCGCGCCGAGGAGACCGCGCCCGCCGGCCGGTCGCTCGACGAACTCCTCGATGAGCTGACCGGGCGGCACGGCGAGCGGCTGGCCATGGTGCTGAAGGCGGCGAGCTTCCTGGTCGACGGAGTGGCCTGCCATGATCGTCAGGCACCGCTGCCGGCCGGGGCGACGGTCGACGTGCTGCCGCCCTTCGCGGGCGGCTGAGGGAGGCTCCCGTGTTGGCGATGGCGACGTTCGTGGGCTTCGCTGTGCTCGTCACCGCCCTGATCCACCTCTACCTGTGGAAGCGGCTGGTGCGCGACACCACCCGCCCGGGCCGCTGGCGGAAGGCCGGCGGGGTGGTCGCGCTGCTGCTGGCGCTGCTCGTGCCGGCGACCATGGTGGGCACCCGCAACGGCTCCTACTGGCTCGCCTGGCCGGGCTACCTCTGGCTGGCCCTGATGTTCTACCTGCTGGTGCTGCTGCTGGTGCTGGAGGTGCCCGTGGCGGTGGCGAAGCTGGCGCTGCACCGCCGCGAGCGCGCCGCGACCGGCGTGGTTGCCGGGCCGTCGACGGTGCCGGCGGGCGGCACCGGCCGGGCGGACACCCCGGCGGGCGGCCACGTCGCCGAACCGGCGGCGGCGGGTCCCACCTCGAGCGTCGCGCTCGCGGAGCCGCCCGTCGCGCCGGCGGGGTCCGCCGAGCCGCCGGCCGGCGAGAACAGCGGGCCGCAGGACGGCACCGGGCCCGCCGGGGAGCGGCCGGATCACGACGCGTCCCGCCGGTTGCTGCTCGCCCGGGGGGCCGCGATCTTCGCCGGGCTCACCGCCGCGGGAGTCACCGGGTACGGCGTACGCACCGCGATGGGACCGCCCCGGCTGGACCGGGTGCAGATCCCGCTGGCCAAGCTGCCCCGCGCCATGGACGGGCTGCGTATCGCCACCGTCTCGGACATCCACCTCGGGCCGCTGCGGGGCCGGTCGCACACCGAGCGGATCGTCGCGATGATCAACCGGCTCGACGCCGACCTGGTGGCGGTCGTCGGCGACCTGGTCGACGGCTCGGTGGCGGAACTGGGCCCGGCCGCGGAACCGCTGCGCGACCTGCGCTCCCGCTACGGCAGCTTCTTCGTCACCGGCAACCACGAGTACTACTCCGGGGTGGAGGAGTGGGTGCGCGAGGTGGACCGGCTGGGCCTGCGGGTCCTCCAGAACGAGCGCCAGGAGATCCGGGCCCGGGGCGGCGTGCTGGACCTGGCCGGGGTCAACGACGTCACGGCCGCCGGCACCGGGCTGGCCGCCCCGGCCGACTACGCCGCCGCTCTCGGCGACCGCGACCCGGGCCGTCCCGTGGTGCTGCTGGCCCACCAGCCGGTGGCCGCGCACGAGGCGGCGAAGTTCGGTGTGGACCTCCAACTCTCCGGGCACACCCACGGCGGCCAGATGGTGCCGTTCAACCTGCTGGTGAAGCTCCAGCAGCCGGTGGTCTCCGGTCTCGGCGAGGTGGACGGCACCAAGGTCTACGTCACCAACGGCGCCGGCTTCTGGGGCCCGCCGGTCCGGGTGGGCGCACCGCCGCAGGTGACCCTGGTCGAGCTGCGCGCCCCATAGCGCGTCACGGCCGCCCGGTCCAGCACCGCATTGCTCAGGTCACGCGTACGCGTGGCGGCGGGCGGCCGGGGGACCGGGCGTGACAGGATGCGGCGTGCCTCCGTTCAGCGCCGCACCCCCCGGTGGCCTCCCGCCGTTCGTCGCGGATCTGCACATCCACTCGAAGTACTCGCGCGCGTGCAGCCGTGACCTGACCCTGCCGAACCTCGGCTGGTGGGCCAGACGCAAGGGCATCGGTGTACTCGGCACCGGCGACTTCACGCACCCCGCCTGGTACGACCACCTGCGCGAGACCCTGCACCCGGCCGAGCCCGGCCTGTACCGGCTGAGCCCGGAGGCGGAGCGGGACATCGCCAAGCGGCTGCCGCCCCGGCTGGCCAGCGCGGCGGAGGCGGACCCGGTCCGGTTCATGCTCAGCGTGGAGATCTCCACGATCTACAAGCGGGACGACCGGACCCGGAAGGTGCACCACCTCATCTACCTGCCGGACCTGGACGCGGTGGCCCGGTTCAACGCCGCGCTGGGGCGGATCGGCAACCTGGGCTCGGACGGCCGCCCGATCCTCGGACTGGACTCCCGCGACCTGCTGGAGATCACCCTGGAGGCCAGCCCGGACGGCTACCTGGTGCCGGCGCACATCTGGACGCCCTGGTTCTCCGCGCTCGGCTCCAAGTCCGGCTTCGACGCCATCGCCGACTGCTACGCCGACCTGGCCGAGCACATCTTCGCCGTGGAGACCGGCCTCTCCTCCGACCCGGAGATGAACTGGCGGGTCGGCAGCCTGGACCGCTACCAGCTGGTGTCGAACTCGGACGCGCACTCGCCGCCCGCGCTGGCCCGGGAGGCCACCGTCCTCGACTCGGCCCGGGACTACTTCGCGATCCGCGAGGCGCTGCGCACCGGCGACGGGCTGGCCGGCACCATCGAGTTCTTCCCGGAGGAGGGCAAGTACCACGCCGACGGGCACCGGCTCTGCGGCGTGAACTGGTCCCCGGAGCGCACGCGGGAGGCCGGCGGGCGCTGCCCGGAGTGCGGGAAGCCGCTGACGGTGGGCGTACTGAGCCGGGTGGAGGAGCTGGCCGACCGGCCCGAGGGGCACCGGCCGGCGCACGCCCGAAAGGTGACCCATCTGGTGCCGCTGGCCGAGATCCTCGGCGAGCTGAACCGTGTGGGCGCGCGCTCCAAGAAGGTCGAGGGCAAGCTCCACGAGCTGATCGCCGCGCTCGGGCCGGAGCTGGACATCCTCACCCGTACCCCGCTCGACGAGATCGGCCGGGCCGGCGGCGAGCTGCTCGCCGAGGGCATCGGCCGGCTGCGCCGGGGCGAGGTACGGCGGATCCCCGGCTACGACGGCGAGTACGGCGTGATCACCCTCTTCGACCCGGCGGAGCTGGGATCGTCGGCCGGGGGCGCCGGCCAGGACACGCTTTTCGACGTACCCGTGCCCGCGCAGCGGAAGCCCGCGGAGCCGGCGCCGAAGCCCAGGACCCGGCGCCCGGCGGCGGTCAAGGCGGAGCCGAAGCGCAAGCCGGCCCCGCCGCCCCCGCCGCCGATCGCGCCGGCGCCCTCCCCGCACGAGCCGTTCGAGCCGATGCTCGCCGGGATGGAGGAGGTCGGCACCGGGCTGCTGGACCGGCTCGACGCAATGCAGCGGGTGGCCGCCTCGGCGCCGGGCGGCCCGCTGCTCATCGTGGCCGGCCCGGGCACCGGCAAGACCCGGACGCTGACCCACCGGATCGCCTACCTCTGCGCGGAGCTGAACGTCTTCCCGGAGCAGTGCCTGGCGATCACCTTCACCCGGCGGGCGGCGGAGGAACTGCGGCACCGGCTGGACGGGCTGCTCGGCCCGGTGGCCGAGGACGTCACGGTCGGCACCTTCCACTCGCTGGGCCTGACCATCCTGCGGGAGAACGCGCAGGCCGCGGGCCTGCCGGCGGACTTCCGGATCGCCGACGACGCCGACCGGGCCGCCGCCCGCACCGAGGCCGGCGACGACGACGAGCGGTACGCGACGCTGCTGCGCAAGCGGGACCTGGTCGACCTGGACGAGCTGCTCACCCTGCCGGTGGCGCTGCTGAAGGGCGACAAGAAGCTGGTCCGGGAGTACCGCGAGCGCTGGAAGTGGATCTTCGTCGACGAGTACCAGGACGTCGACGCCGTCCAGTACGAGCTGCTCCGCCTGCTCAGCCCGGCCGACGGCAACCTCTGTGCGATCGGCGACCCCGACCAGGCGATCTACTCGTTCCGGGGCGCGGACGTCGGCTACTTCCTGCGCTTCTCCCGGGACTTCACCGACGCCCGGCTGGTCCGGCTGAACCGAAACTACCGGTCGTCCGCGCCGATCCTGGCCGCCGCCGTGCAGGCCATCGCGCCGTCGTCGCTGGTCCGCGGCCGCCGCCTCGACCCGGCCCGGCTCGACCCGGAGGCGCCGCTTGTCGGTCGCTACGCCGCGACCTCCGTCGCGGACGAGGCCGACTTCCTGGTACGCACCATCGACGACCTGGTGGGTGGCCTCTCCCACCGCTCCCTCGACTCGGGCCGGATCGACGGCCGGACCACCTCGCTGTCCTTCTCCGACATCGCGGTGCTCTACCGCACCGACTCGCAGGCCGCGCCCCTCGTGGACGCGCTGGCCCGGGCGAACATCCCCGTGCAGAAGCGCTCGCACGACCGCCTCCGCGACCGGCCGGGGGTGACCGCCATCGCCCGCGAGCTGCGGCACGCCGGGCTGGACGGCCCGCTGACCGCCCGGGTACGGCTGGCCGGCCAGATCCTGGCGGAGCGCTTCGCGGTGCCGACCCTCGACGGTTCCGGCGCGGTACGCCCCGAGGACGTCCGCACCGCCGTCGACCTGCTCACCCCGCTGGCCCGGCGCTGCGGCGATGACCTCGGGCAGTTCCTCGCCCAGCTCGCGACGGGGGCGGAGGTGGACGCCCTCGACCCGCGCGCCGAGGCGGTCACCCTGCTCACCCTGCACGCGGCCAAGGGGCTGGAGTTCCCCGTGGTCTTCCTGGTGGGCGTCGAGGACGGGCTGCTGCCGCTGCGCTGGCCGGGTCAGGAGCCGGACGACGACGCGGTGGCCGAGGAGCGGCGGCTCTTCTTCGTCGGGCTGACCCGGGCCCAGGACCGGCTCTACGTGAGCCACGCGGCCCGGCGTACGCGGCACGGGTCGGAGCGCGAGTGCCGCCCGTCGCCGTTCCTGGACGTGATCGACCCGGGGCTGTTCGAGCGCTTCGGCGACACCGAACCCCGCCGCCCGAAGGACCGCCAGCTCCGCCTGATCTGATCGCAGGGTCCCGCGTCCCGATCTGATCACAGGGTCCCGGGTCAGGCGAGCAGGATCGCCAGCCAGGCGCCCGCGAGGAGCGCCGGGCCGAAGGGGAGCGGGGTGTCGCGGCGGACCCGGCGGGCGGCGAGCAGGGCGAGGACGACCACCCCGTTCAGCAGGTGCGGGAGGAGCAGCCCGAGACCCAGGGTCGGCCAGCCCAGCCAGCCGAGCGGCAGGCCGAGCGCAGCGGTGAGCTTCACGTCGCCGAAGCCGAGCCGGGCTCCGGGTAGCAGCGCGAGCAGCACGGACCCGGCGAAGGAGACGGCCGCACCGGCCAGGGCGGCCAGCAGCCGGGCGGGTGTGCCGGTGATCAGCGCGGCTCCGACAAGACCGACACCACCCGCTGCCGCTGCGGCGGCCACCAGCGGGTCGGGCAGCCGCAGGCAGGCCAGATCGACGAGGGCGAGCGCCAGCCCGACCGCCGCCACCGCCAGGAAGGCCGGCAACGCCGGATCGCCGCCCCGCGCCGCCGCCAGCCCGCCAAGCACCGTCGCCCCGGCCAGCGTCGCCCCGAGCCGGTCGCGGCACCGGGCAGCGAGATCGCCGGGCACGTGGAACCGGGCGACGGCAACACCCGGCGCGTGGGACCAGACGGCGGCATCGCCGGGCGCGTGGAACCGGGCGACCGCATCGCCGGGCGCATCGGACCGGGCGGCCGACGGCCGAGGGTGAGCGGAGAGCCGGGCGAGCGGGACGGCGGCCCAGCCGGCCAGGGCGCCGAGGAGCGCGACACCCGTCACCAGCCCGGCCGACACGGCCGGGACGTTACCGGCGGGCCGGCTCCGGGGCCGCCCCGTCCACGGGTCGTGCCGCTGACCGGCGGGGGCGCTCGGTGCTCACCACCACGGCGACGCCGGCCACGATCACCGCGCCGCCGAGCAGCACCTGGGCGGTCACCGGCTCGGCCGCGAACAGCGCGCCGAGCGCCACCGCGACCGCCGGGTTCACGTACGCGTAGGTCGAGACCAGCGAGATCGGCGCGTGGGCCAGCAGCCAGACGTACGCGGTGAAGGCGACCAGCGAGCCGGCCACCATGAGGTAGACCAGCGCGGCCCAGGAGCGGCCGGTCACCTCGGCGGGGGAGAAGCCGTGCAGCTCGCCCCGGACGACGGCGATCACGGCGAGCGCCGCGGCGCCGGCGACCATCTCGTAGACCGTGGCCACGAAGGGGTCGTCCGGCATCCGGATCCGGCCGGACAGGTAGGAACCGACCGACCAGCTCACGGCCCCCGCCACGACGGTCAGCGCGCCGACCAGCGGCACACTGCCCGACCCGCCGCTCGGCAGGACGAGCAGCACGAGACCGACGAACCCGAGGGCGACACCCGCGAAGGTCCACGGCCGGGGCCGGTCGCCGCCGACCGTGCGCAGCAGCACCACGAGGAGCGGGACGGTGGCCACCAGCAGCGCGGCGATCCCGGAGGGCAGCGCGGTCCCCTCCGGGCCGGACTCGGCGAGCACCACGAGACCGTTGCCGCCGGCCAGCAGCAGCACACCGACCAGCGCGGCCGAGCCGAGCTGCCGCCGGTCGACGCGGAGCGCCCCCGGCCCGCGGCGCAGCCGCAGCACCAGGGCGAGCACCGCCGCCGCGGCGGCGAACCGCAACGCGGCGGAGGTGAGCGGCGGCAGGGACTCGACCGCGACCCGGATGCCCAGGTAGGTCGAGCCCCAGAGCACGTAGACCAAGACCAGCGCGGTCCAGATCAGGGCGGGACGGGCCGGGGTGGAGGCGTGGTCGACGGCGGGCGTCGCACTCGTGGGGCGTGAGCTCATCGCTGGACCACGCTACGGTGACCACGGCGTCGGCGTCCCCCGTTGGTGGCCGGCCTCTCAGCACTGGCGTACGCAGGAGGGCGTTCATGTCGAACTACGGACCACCGGGCGGCGGCCCTCCTGAGCCGTGGGGTGGACGGCGCCCCGACGACGGCTACCCTCCGCCGGCCGATCCGCGCTACGACCCCGGCTACGGCGGGCAGCCGGGCGGCTGGGGCGAGGCGCCGACCCGGCACTACGAGCCGTCAGCTCCGCACTACCCGCCGGCGGCCCCGCACTACGAGCCGCCCGCCCAGCGCTACGACCAGTCGACCCAGCGCTACGAGCCGGAGCCCGCCTGGAACGCCGGCCCACCACCGGCCGCCCCGCCCTACCAGGGCTATCCGACCGATCCCGGCTACGCCGGCCAGCAGCCGTACGCCGAGCCGGCGCCGCCGAAGCGCGGCAAGGGGCCGCTGCTCGTGGTCCTGGTCGTGCTGGCCGTGCTGCTGCTCGGCGGCGCGGGGGCCTACTGGATGCTCGGCCGGGACGACGCCACCCCGAGCGGGACGGCGTCCGCCTCCGCGCCGGCGGCCGGCCCGACCGGGGCCGCGAGCGCGCCGGCCGACGTACCCACCACACCGCCGGCCCCGGCCTCCTCGACGGACCCGCGCTTTGTGAAGGCGGGCCAGTGCGTCGCCAACGAGGGCGGTTCCGCCGAGCCGAAGCTGGTGATCAGCGAGTGCGGGGCGAAGACCTACCAGGTTCTGCGCCGCATCGACGGTTCGACCAGCGGCAAGAAGGACGCCGAGTCGAAGTGCGCCAAGGTCGCCGGCTACACCGACTGGTACTTCTTCGACAGCCAGCTCGACGACCTCGACTTCGTGCTCTGCCTGAAGCGGCGGTAGGGCACCGTAGCCAAAACTAGGGCTGTCTAGCATCCACGCTAGACAGCCCTAGTTTCGTCTCGACGCCCGACACGCGGTAGCCGCATCTACGCATGTCTAGCCCCGCCGCTAGACAGCCCGATACTGTGCGATTCGTGGATCCGGTCCGCAACCCGTACGCCCCGGGCGCCGGTCAGCGCCCGCCCGAACTCGCCGGGCGGGGGCGGGAGCTGGACGTCTTCGACGTGGTGCTGGAGCGGATCGCCCGCGGCCGGCCGGAACGCAGCCTGATGCTCACCGGGCTGCGCGGCGTCGGCAAGACCGTCCTGCTCAACACGCTGCGCTCGCAGGCCATCAACCACCTCTGGGGCACCGGCAAGATCGAGGCCCGGCCGGACCAGTCGCTGCGCCGGCCGGTCGCCGCCGCGCTGCACATGGCGGTCCGCGAGCTGGCCCCCCGGCACCGCGCCCCCGACCGGATCGACGCCTTCCTCGGGGTGCTCAAGGCGTTCGCCCAGCGCGCCGCCCCGGCCGGGCGCGGCGGGGCCGCCCCGAAGCTGCGCGACCGCTGGCAGCCCGGCATCGACGTGCCGGCCAGCAGCGGCCGGGCCGACTCCGGCGACATCGAGATCGACCTGGTCGAACTGCTGACCGACGCCGCCGCGGTGGCGACCGACGTGGGCACCGGCATCGCCATCTTCATCGACGAGATGCAGGACCTCGGCGCGGAGGACGTCTCGGCGCTCTGCGCCGCCTGCCACGAGCTGTCCCAGCTCGGTGCGCCGCTGATCGTGGTGGGCGCCGGGCTCCCGCACCTCCCGGCCGTGCTGAGCGCCGCGAAGTCGTACTCCGAGCGGCTCTTCCGCTACCAGCGGATCGACCGGCTGGACCGGATCGCCGCCGACCAGGCGCTCTGCGCCCCGGCCGAGCGGGAGGAGGTCGAGTACGAGCAGAAGGCCCTCGACCTGCTCTACGAGAAGTCCGGCGGCTACCCGTACTTCGTCCAGGCCTACGGGAAGGCCACCTGGGACCATGCGCCCCGCTCGCCGGTCACCGCGGCGGACGTCCGGGTCGCCGCGCCGGAGGCGGAGGCGGAGCTGGCGGTGGGCTTCTTCGGCTCGCGGTTCGAGCGGGCCACGCCGGCCGAGCGCGAGTACATGCGTGCCATGGCGACGCTCGCGTTGGTGGACGGGGAGGAGAGTGGCCGCGACGACATGGACGCGGCGGTGCCCACCGCGGAGATCGCCCGGGCGCTCGGCCGGAAGCCGGCCAGCCTCTCACCGGCCCGCGACGCGCTGATCAAGAAGGGCCTCATCTACTCGGGTGAGCGGGGCACGGTCGCCTTCACCGTCCCGCACTTCGGCCGCTACCTGCGCACCCAGCCGGCCTGACGGTCAGACCTTCGACCAGGGCGCCGGAAAGACCACCTCGCCGGCCGGGGGCGGCGACTCGTCGCTGGTGGACGGCGGCAGTACCAGCGCCTGCCACGGCTCGCCCAACCCCGACCACGGGCTCGTCAACCCCAGCCGGTCCGCCCGGCCGAACCCGAAGCGGCGGTAGTACGCCGGGTCGCCCAGCACCACCACCAGACGCTCGCCCAGCTCGGTGGCGGCGTCGAGGGCGGCCTGCACCACCGCCACGCCGTGCCCGACCCGCTGCCGGTGCGGGGCGACCGCCACCGGGCCGAGGGCCAGCGCCGGCCAGGCGCCGCCGTCGGTGCGCACCTGCACCCGGGTCAGGAGCGCGTAGCCCACCACCTCGCCGCCGTACTCGGCGACCATGGCCAGCTCCGGGATCCAGGCGTCGCTGTGCCGCAGGTCCTCGACGAGCCCCACCTCGGGCGGGGTGGCCACGTCGGGGCGGGCGAACGCGCCGGCCAGCACCCGGGCGACCGGCTCCTCGTCCGCCGGGTCCTCGGGTCGGAGTCGCAGGGTCGTCACCCGCGCGACCTTACCGCCCGGAGCCCGTCCATCCGCGACGGTCGCTGAAATCGATACGCGCCGGACGTCCACGTCGGCCGATCCCTTTCGGGTGTTGCAGGGGTGGCGGGGCCCGCGACGGGGTATGACTGAGCCATGAAGCCCGTGCGCTCCCTCGCCCGCGTCATGTTGAGCGGCATCTTCGTGGTCAGCGGCGCCCGCAACCTGCGGAACCCGGGCCGCCTGGTCCCGGCCGCGCAGCCGATCACCGACAAGGTCACGCCGCTGATCCAGAACCTCCACCCCCGCATCCCCACCGACACCGCGACGCTGGTGCGGGCCAACTCGGCCACCCAGCTGATCGGCGGGCTGATGCTGGCGACCGGCAGGTTCACCCGACCGGCCGCGCTCGTCCTCGCCGCCACCCTGGTGCCGACCACCGCCGCCGGCCATCCCTTCTGGAACAACGACGACCCGGCGGCACGGAACAACAACCAGATCCATTTCCTGAAGAACCTCGGGCTCTTCGGCGGTCTCCTCCTCGCCGCCGCCGACACCGAGGGCAAGCCGGGGCTCCGCTGGCGCACCGGCCACCGGATCAACCACTCGCGCCGCTCGGTGCAGCGCGCGGTCCGGACCGCCCGCCGAGAGGCGAAGATCGCCGTACGCTCGGCGGCCACCGCCCGCCGAATCCCCGGCTGACCTGCATCAATACGGCCACCACCCCCGCAAGGCCACCAATCACCTGAACCGTCCGAGACCCGTTAACGCGGTGGAAATGTCAAAAACACGTGTGGGATCGGACACGGTCGCATAACGCGGGAGGCAGTGACGTGAGGCGCCGTTCTAGGCTCCCTGCTGGACCTGGACGGGCAGGACGACCTTGGTACGGGGGTGGCCACGCCATGCCGGCGACAGTCGGTAGACGGATGGACCGCCTCACCCCCATCCAGCGCGCGACGCGGGGCATCGACCGCCGGGCCGTCGTGCGGACCGGTGTCGTTGCCGCCGTCGCCTACGCCGCATGGCTCGCCATCGGCGCCTTCGGCCGGCCGTACAACTTCTTCGACATGAAGATCTACCACGGCGCCGTGGTGTGGTGGGCGAACGGCAACGAGCTGTACGACTTCATCGCCCCCTCCACGACCCTGGGCTTCACCTACCCGCCGTTCGCGGGCCTGGCCATGCTGCCGATGTCCTGGCTGCCGGTCGACGCCGCCGGCTGGCTCAACGCCCTGGCCAGCATCGTCGCCCTCGCCGTCGTGCTGGCCGCGCTGCTGCGCCCGATCGTCGACCGGCTGGGCTGGTCGCTCTGGTTCACCGTCGGCATCGCCACCCCGCTGGCCCTGGCCATCGAGCCGTCCCGGGAGACCCTCGGCTACGGCCAGGTCAACCTGCTGCTCTTCGCGCTGATCATGGCGGACCTGGTCGGCCTGCGCTGGCGGGCCCGGCGCGGCACCCACCACGACACCGCCGACTCGGCGTTCGCCCGGTTCGTCTACAGCGGCACCTGGGCCGGGGTCGGCATCGGGCTGGCCACCGCCGTCAAGCTCACCCCGGCGCTGTTCGTGGCGTACCTCGTGATCACCCGGCAGTGGCGGGCCGCGCTGACCGCAGTCGGCACCACCATCGGCGTGACCATCGCGACGTTCGGGCTGGTCGGCGAGGAGTCACGGACGTACTTCACCAGCGTGCTCTGGCAGACCGAGCGGGTCGGCGCGGCGGACATGACGGCCAACCAGTCGCTCGCCGGTCTGCTGGCCCGGCTCTACGACTCGATCGAGACGCCCGGCCTGCTCTGGCTGGCCTTCGCGGTGCTGATGCTCGCGCTGGGGCTCTCCCGGGCGAGCAGTGCCCGCGCCGACGGCGACGAACTCACCGCGTTCACCCTGGTCGGGCTCACCGCCAACGTGATCAGCCCGATCTCCTGGTCGCACCACCTGGTCTGGGTCATCCCGGCCGTCATCGTGCTGGCCGACGCCGCCGTACGCCGCCGCGAGGCGAGCCGCGGCCTGCTGCCCCGGGCCACGGGCACGCCAGCGGCCACCGGCGTCCCCGCGCTCCGGCCGCCGATCTGGTATCCCGCCCTCACCGGGCTCCGCCACGGGGTCGGCGCGCTGGGGCTCTACCTGCTCTTCCTCATCTCGCCGATCTGGCCGTACGAGCACCAGCTCCCCGAGGTGTCCCACTACCAGGACGGCCTGTTCGGCGCGCTGATGGAGAACTCCCTGGCCGTCGCCCTGATCGTGCTGGTCGCGGCGCTGCCCTGGCGCCCCGGCGCGGAGCCGGCGTTCTATCACGACCGGCTCGCCCGGGCGGCTCAGCCCGCCGTCCGGCGCTGAGGCGTCAGGGGCAGTTCACCCACTCCTCGGTGCCGTCGTCGAACACCTGCCGCTTCCAGATCGGCAGTCGCGCCTTCACCTCGTCGACCAACCGCGCGCAGGCCGCGAAGGCCGCCGCCCGGTGTGCGGTGCCGACCACCGCGATCAGGGCCACGTCGCCGATCTCCAGCGGGCCGATCCGGTGGGACACGGCCACCGCGTACACCGCGGGGTCGGCGGCGATCTCGGCCGCCACCTCGCGCAGCACCGCCTCGGCGGTCGGATGGCCCTCGTACTCCAGGAGGGTGACCGCGCGGCCGTGGTCGTGGTCGCGGACCACGCCCTGAAACGAGACCACGGCGCCGGCCCGGCGGTCGGCGACCGCCGCCTCGTGCGCGGCCAGGTCCAGCGGCCGGTCCGTCACCGCGCCGAGCACGACGCCGGAGGCCGTGCTCACTGAGCCTCCCCGGTTCGCGACTGCGGGGCTCGCAACCCCGGCTCACTCCTCGCGCTCACCATGCCACCCCGGTTCGCGACTGCGGGGCTCGCAACCCCGGCTCACTCCTCGCGCTCACCATGCCCGCTCCCCCGACGTCAGCGGCAGCGGAACCAGCGGCACCTGGTCGCCCGCCGCGCCGCTCGTGCCCGGCCGGATCACCGCGAAGCCGTCGGCACCGGCCAGGCCGCGCAGCATCGCCGAGCCGACGTGGCGGACCGGGTGCGCGGTGCCGGCCGCCCGGTCCCACCGCACCAGCGCGAGGTGGGTGTAATCGCCGCGCCCGGGGACCGGCTCGGCCAGGGTGACCCGCGGCAGCACCGGCATCGGCCGGCCCTGCAGGCCGGCGAGCAGCGGCGCGACCAGCGAGACCAGCGCGACGACGGCGGACTGCGGGTTGCCCGGCAGGCCGGCCACGAAGCGGACGCGGCCGTCGTCGCCGACCAGCCGGGCCAGCAGCATCGGGAAGCCGGGCCGGACCGCCACGGTGTTCACCACGTAGTCGGCACCGAGCGTCTCCAGCGTCGGGTGCAGGTGGTCGACCGGGCCGTGCATGGTGCCGCCGGTGGTGCAGACCAGGTCGGCGTCGGCGAGCGCGGCGCGCAGCGCGGCCACGTGGGCGGGCAGCGTGTCGGCCACCGGGCCGACCACGTCGGCGGGGCGCACCTGGCAGCCGTAGCGGCGCAGCCAGGCGGGCACCGCCGGGCCGAGCGCGTCCCGGACCCGGCCGGACCCGGGCGGACCCGCGGTCAGCAGCTCGTCACCGAAGACCAGCAGCGCGGCGCGGGGCCGGCGGCGGACCCGCAGGGTGTCGTGCCCGCAGGAGGCGGCCAGGCCGATCACCGCCGGGTCGACGGGCGTGCCAGCCGGCAACAGCTCCTCCCCGGCGTACGCCTCCTCGCCCGGCTCCCGCCACTCGGGCGCGGGGCGGGGCGTGCCGGCCACCCGACCGTCGGCGGTCCGGGCCGACTCCTCGATCCGCAGGATCGCCGTGGTGCCCTCGGGGACCATCGCACCGGTGGCGATCTCCACCGTGCTGCCCGCGGCCTCCAGCGGGGGCGGGGTCTGCCCGGCGAGCACCCGGCCGACCACCCGCCACGGGCCGTTCCCGCGCACCGCCCAGCCGTCCACGCTGGAGGTCGGGAACGCCGGCAGGTCGGTACGCGTCGTCAGCGGCTCGGCCAGGGTGTGCCCGTCGGCGTCGGCGAGCGGCCGCCCGACGGTGGGGAGCGCGGCGGCGAGGCCCACCGCGTACACCCGGGAGCGGGCCTCCTCCCACCCGGCTGGCGGCGGCGCGGCGACCTGCTCCGCGCCAGCTGCGGTTTCCGTGCTCATCCGGCGAGCCTAGCGCCGGAGCGGCGGGGGCGTGCGGTCAGTGGTCGCCGCCGCGGAGCTGGTCGACGGTGTGCCGCAGGATCGGCCCGAGCACCGCGAGACCGTCCTTCGCCCCGCCCCGCGACCCGGGCAGGTTGACCACCAGCATCCGCCCGGCCACGCCGGCCAGCCCGCGCGACAGGGCGGCGGTCGGCACGGCCTCACGGCTGTGCGCCCGGATCGCCTCGGCGATACCGGGGATCTCGTAGTCCAGCAGGGGGCGGGTCACCTCGGGGGTGCGGTCGGTCGGGGTGACGCCCGTGCCACCGCTGGTCAGCACCACGTCGACGCCCTCGTCGCGGGCTGCCCGCAGCGCCGCGCCGACCGGTTCACCGTCGGGCACCACCACCGGCTCGTCGACCTCGCAGCCCAGCTCTCGCAGGCCGGTGACGAGGAGCGGGCCGCTGGTGTCCGCGTAGACGCCGGCGGCCGCCCGGTTGGAGGCGACGATCACCCGGGCCCGGATCACGGCCGGTCCTCCGGCCGGACCCACTCGCCGGTCTTGCCGCCCTCCTTGCGCAGCACCCGGACCGCGTCCACCGAGGCCGCCGGGTCGACCGCCTTGACCATGTCGACGAGGGCGAGCCCGGCGACGGCCACCGCGGTGAGCGCCTCCATCTCGACCCCCGTCCGGTCGGCGGTCTTCGCCGTGGCGGTGATCTCGACCGTGTCGTCGGTGAGGCGCAGGTCGACGGTGACGCCGTGCAGGGCGATCGGGTGGCAGAGCGGGATCAGGTCGGGGGTGCGCTTGGCCCCCATGATCCCGGCGAGCCGGCCGACGGCCAGGGCGTCCCCCTTGGGCAGGCCGTCGCGGCGCAGCAGCTCGACCACCTCGGGGGTGGTACGGAGGCGGCCGGCGGCGACCGCGAGCCGGCCGGAGACCGGCTTGGCGGAGACGTCGACCATCCGGGCCGCGCCGGCGGGGTCGACGTGGGTGAGCTGCGCGGGTTCCGTCACGGCCGCGAGCCTATCCGTCCGGTACGTCCGGGCGCGCGCTTCGGGCCGTCGGCGGGGAGGGGCGCCGTAGGCACCCCTCCCTCACCTGCCCGCCGTCGATTCGCTGGGGGGGAAACCGGACGGCGGGGGCCTCGTCGACCGGGTCCCCCGTGCAGTGGACCGCCCCCGTTGGTCGACATGCGGCGACGCTAACGGGCCGGGCGATAAGAAATCGATAAACCGCTCTCAGGCCGGGTCGTGAGCGGTTCGGGACAGGCGCCGTTCCAGGTCGGTCAGCTCGGGCGCCCCCATCCGGCGGAAGATCGCCAGAGCGCGCAGCCGGTACCGCAGCGCCTCCTTGTCGTCCTCGCCGAGGTGGTCGGCCAGGGCGGCCAGGGCGCGGCCCTGCTCGTACGGGTGGGCGATGCGGGTGGCGAGCGCGAGGGCGTCCCGGTGCGCGGCGATCGCCGCCTCGGCGCGGCCTGACGCGGCCAGCGTCAGGCCGAGGTCGTTGAGGATCGCCGCCTGCACGTGGCGCTCGCCGGAGTCCCGCGCGAAGTCGAGGGCCAGCTTGTGCTGCTCCCGCGCCGCGTCGAGCCGGCCCAGGTGCCGGTACGCGATCCCCAGGTCGTTGCGCGCCTCCGCCTCGCCGAAACGGTGCCCGGTGCGGTCCCGCAGCCGCAGCGACGCCGTGATGAGCCGGACCACCTTGTCGTGGTGACCGAGCCGGTTCTCCACGGAGGCGATGTGGCCGAGGGCGTTCGAGATGTCGTAGCCGCTGCCCCGGGACCGGCCGAGGAACAGGTGCTTGCGGTGCGCGTCGATCGCCTCCGCGTACCGGCCGAGCGTCGTGAGGGCGAAGCCGAGGTTGGGCAGGAGCAGGATCGGGTCGACGGCCGTGCCACCCGGTCGCGACCGGAAGATCTGTCGGCCGAGGGCGACCGACCGCTCCGGATCGCCGGTCAGCCAGTGGACGACCACCAGGTTCGCCCGGTAGCGGTGCTCGTTGCCGCGGTCGCCGAGCTCCCGGGAGATGGTTACCGCCGCCTCGAGGTGTCGCAGCGAGTCCAGGTAACTCCCGGTTCGGGTGTACGCCGAGGCCAGGTAGTTGTGCATGACCGCCTGCGCCGCCCGGTCGCCGCTCTGCTCCGCGGCGGTCAGCCCGGCGCGATGAGTGACCAGGATGTCGTCGAAGTAACCGCGGATGTAGCAGAACCGCCACATGGCGCGGGCCAGCCGCCACCCGTACGCGTGCAGTCCCGCGTGTTCGGCGAAGCGGACCAGGGCCACGAGGTTCGACCGCTCCCGCTCCAGCCACTCGACGTCCGATGGCTCGGTGTGGCCGAGCAGGTCCGGGCGACGCGGCGGATCCAGGCGAAGGTGGGGATGCAGTGCCAGCGGATCCAGCGACTGGGCGCGACCGGCCACCTCGTGCAGCACGTGGTCGAGGAGCCGCTCGGCCCCCTCGTCCCGTTCCCGGCGTTCGTCCGGCTCGCGGGACAGCTCGACCGAGTAGAGGCGCATGAGGTCGTGCAGCCGATAGCGACCCGGGGCGACCTCCTCGATGAGGTGCTGGTCGAGGAGGTCGTCCAGCATCCACTCGGTGCGGTGCAGCGGCAGGGCGGCCAGGGCGGCCGCCATAGGCGCGTCGAACCGGTCCCCGGCGTGGACGCTGACCAGCCGGAACAGCCGCTTGACCGGCTCGGCCAGCGGTTCGTACGAGGCGGTGAACGCGCTGACGACTGTCTGCTGCTCCACGGCAAGTTGCCGCAGCACCGTCGCCCCGGCGGACAGCCGGTCGGCCAGGTCGGCGACCAGCCAGGCCGGCCGGTGTGCGAGTCGCCCGCCGGCCAGCCGGATGGCCAGCGGCAGGTGACCGCAGCGCCGGACAACCTCGGCCGCCGCCTCCGGCTCCTCACCGACCCGTTCCTTCCCGGCCGTGCGGGCCAGCAACTGGACCGCCTCTGCGGAGGTCAGCACCGGAAGCGGCACGGACGGCCCGACGTCGCCGGTCGACAGCCGGCGCCGGCTGGTCACCAGGACGACCGACCCGGGACCAGCCGGGAGAAGCGGTCGTACCTGGTCGCCGCCGGCCGCGTTGTCCAGCACGATGACGGCGCGGCGACCCCGCAGCTCGCGCTGCCACAACTCGGCCCGCGCGTCGTGGTCGGTGGGGATCCGGCCGGCGGGCACCCCGAGCTGCCGCAGCAACGCGGTCAGCGCGTCCGCCGGATCGACCGGGACGCCCTCGGCGTGCCCGCGCAGGTCAATGAAGAGCTGTGCGTCGGGGTACCGGCCCGCGAGCCGGTACGCCAGGTGGATCACGAAGGACGTCTTGCCGCTGCCCGCCATCCCGTCGACGACTCGGACCGGTGACGTGCCCCCAGCCGTGCCCGCGATCTCGGCCATCAGGCGCTCGGCGAGTTCCCGCCGACCCACGAAGTCGCTCACCAACCGGGGCAGGTGGTTTCTTGACGTCTGCTCCGCCGGCGTCGGGCCGGCCCGCCCGGCTGGCGAGGCGACACTCCCGTCGGGCACCGGCGGCACGGCGCCGAGCGGCTCCCCGTCGAGGAGGGCCTGGTGGAGCGTCCGCAACTCGGTGCCCGGCTCGATGCCGAGTTGCTCGGTCAACACCTCTTCCGCCCGGCGGATCGCAGCAAGCGCCCCCACGGGATCGCCGTCCGCGTGGCGGGCCCAGGCCAGCAGGGCGTGCGCCGACTCTCGATAGGGATGGGTGACCAGGTGATCGGTGAGGAGGGCGATGGCGGATCTGGCCCGGCCGAACCGGAGCTCCAGCCTGGCCCGGAGCTCGACCGCGGTGAGGCGCTGCTCGTCGAGGGCCGCTCGACGTGCGGCAAGGACCGGGCCTACCGGCAGTCCGGCCGCCAGCGGCCCCCGCCACAGCCGCTCGGACTGCGCGAGCAGCGCGTCAGCGCTTTCGACGGCACCCCGCGACCAAGCGGTCGCAGCAGCGTCGACCAGTTGCTCGAAGCGGGGCACGTCCACCTGCTCGACCGCCAGGTCGAACCGGTAGCCACCGGAGAGCCGGACGATCGCCGGGCCGTCGTGCCGCTCGAACACCCGCCGGAGATTGCCCGCGTAGGTCCGCACGTTCGCCACGGCGGAGCGGGGCGGCTGCTCCGGCCACAGCTCGTCGACGAGGGAGTCGATCGTGACGACCCGCCCGCCATGCAGGGCGAGCATCGCCAGGACGAGCTGCTGTTTCGGTGTGCCCAGGGGCAGCCGGGTCGACTCCCGCCACGCCTCGGGTGCCCCCAGGAGCCGGACCTCCGCCAAATCCTTCCTCCGCAAATCCGGAATTGAATAACCGCTGTATTCCCTGCCAATATATACGGAATGCGCCCCAACGGAAGATAGTGCGCGATCCGCCGCACGACTTCAAAAGATATCAGAGAGCGACGACATTTTTCCGGACCGTGGATCTGCAGCGTGGGATGTGACCCAGTGCCCGAACGACTAGAGACATCGCGCATGAGGGACTCGATAATCCCATTGGAACGTCGCCCCGAATATGCGTTCGGTCTTCAGTCAAAGACAGTCAGTGACAAGAGGCGGCGACATTAGCGCATTATGCGCATATGGACATCTAATGTCACCAACTCGGCCTAAACGCCATAAGCTGTCCTGCGTCGGTGGGGGTCGACGACAACGGCTCCGCAGGATCGAGCGAAGGGCTAGGCACATGCGCGGCAACGACTGGTTGTGAGCTTCCCGGGCGCCTGAGCGGGCCGTACAGTACGGGTACACGCACCGCTACGGGATGAGCGCGGTGGAGGCCAAGACGTGACTCGTGCCCTTGCACGCGACAATGGGACCGATCGGCGGCTGCTGCTGCTAGTCGGTCTCGTCGTGTTTACCGCCGGGGTCTCGGCGCTGGTCAGCCTCCGAGTGATTGTCACCAACGACCTGGTCACCGAGACAAACCTGACCCGGGCCGCCACACTCACGTTCCTCGTGGCCGTCGCCGCAACGGTGAATGTGCGGATCCGCATCCGGGCCACCACCCACGGCATTTCCTGGACGGATGCCGCGTCGGTCATCGGGCTGGCGGTCGCCCCCGTGCCGTGGGTCGTCGTGGCGACCGGCCTGGGCGTTGCGATCGCCCGGGCGATCACCCGGCTGCCCCCCATCAAGCTGGCTTTCGGCATCGCCAAGGAGATGACGCTGGCCGCCGCGGGCGGGTTGGTGCTGGTAGCCGCCGGCTGGACCTGGCCGTGGTCCGGATCCATCGGCCGCTCGCTGCCCGCCCTGGTACTGGCCTACCTGACGGTCGTGGTGCTGGACGAGCTGCTCATGTTCCCGGTTCTCGCGTTCGCCACCGGGACGCCGATCCTCAACCGCTTCCGGCAGCAACTCGACCTCCGGCTGGCAAGCGTTCTCGCCCGCTTCTCGGTGGTCCTGTCCACCCTGCTGATCCTCCGGATCAACCCGGCCTTCCTGGTCGTCGTGCCGCCCCTCGTCCTGAGCCTGCACCTGGCCAACTCCAGCCGCGTGCGCAGCCGGGCGGAGCGGGAGGCCTGGCAGCGCCTGGCCCGCACCACCGACGCGCTGAACGTGGTCGACCTCGACCAGGTGCTCACGACCGCGGTCACCCAGGCCACCGAGCTCTTCTCCGCCGACGAGGTCGACCTCGAGCTGCGGGAGGAGGGGCGGCTGGTCCGGGGGTCCGGTGGCGACGTCACCCTGCGCGGACCGGCCGGTACACCCAGCACGATCGAGGGTTCCGTGCTGACCACCCGCCTCGAAGGGCACGACCAGACCGCCGACATCGGTGTGCTGCGGTTGCGGTTCGCCGGGCCGGTGGAGCTGTCCGAGCGCGAGCAGTACACCCTGCGTACCTTCGCGTCGGCACTGTGCACGGCGGTCCGCAACGCCCAGGCGTACGCCGAGCTGGCCCGGATCGCCGACGAGCACGCGTACGCCGCCACCCACGACGCGCTCACCGGGCTCTCCAACCGGCGGCACCTCCTCGACGAGGGCACCGAGCAGCTCACCAACCGGCACGCCGAGGGCGTCACCGCCCTGGTGCTGATCGACCTCAACCACTTCAAGGAGGTCAACGACACCCTCGGGCACGGCGCCGGCGACCGGGTGCTGACGCAGGTCGCCGATCGGCTGCGTGGGGCGGCCCGCCCGGACGACCTGGTGGCCCGCCTCGGCGGCGACGAGTTCGCCGTCCTGCTGCGCGGCCTGCCCGCCCCGGCGATCGCGGCGCACCGGGCCGAGGCGCTGCTCGCCGCGCTGCACGAGCCGCTCGACCTGGACGGCATGCGGATCAGTGTGGAGGCCAGCGGCGGAATCGCGGTCGCACCGGCCAGCGGCGGGATGGCGGAGCTGCTGCGCCGCGCCGACGTGGCGATGTACCAGGCCAAGCGTGCCGGCCAGCGGATCGCCACGTACGCCCCGACCCGCGACACCGCCGACCTGGGCCGGCTCACCCTCGGCGGCGAGCTGCCCCGGGCGGTCGCCGACCACGAGTTCACCGTCAACTTCCAGCCGATCGTCGACCTGGGGAGCGGCCAGGTGATCGGCGCCGAGGCGCTGGCCCGCTGGCACCACCCGACGCACGGCATGATCGACCCGCTGCGCTTCATCGAGGCCGTCGAGCGCTCCGGGCTGCTGCCCGCCTTCGCCGAGGCGATCCTCGACCAGGCGTTGATCGCCGCCGGCTCCTGGCGGGACGCCGGCTTCGACCTGCCGGTCTCGGTGAACGTGTCGCCGCGCAGCCTCCTCGACGCCCGCTTCCCCGGTGCGGTGCTGGCCCGGCTGCGGGCGCACGACCTGCCGCCGGACCGGCTGGTGCTGGAGCTGACCGAGACCCTGACGCTCAGCCAGCTCGACGTGGTCGACCGGGTACTCAGCCGGCTCCGCGACTCCGGCGTACGCCTGGCCCTCGACGACTTCGGCACCGGCTACTCCTCGCTCTCGCTGCTCTCCCGGATCCCGGTGCACGAGTTGAAGATCGACCGGAGCTTCGTGACGGCGATGGAGAGCGCGACCGAGGCCGCCGCGGTGATCCGCTCCACCCTGGACCTGGGCCGCAGCCTCGACCTCACCGTGGTGGCCGAGGGCGTGGAGAGCGAGCCGCAGCGGCGGGCGCTCTGGGAGCTGGGCTGCGCCGCCGGCCAGGGCCACCTGTTCGCCCGGCCGCTGCCCTCCGGCACGCTGCTCGCCGCCCTCCAGCGGGGAGCCGGCGGTCGCCCGGGCGCCCTCGCGCCCCCGCTGCACGACGCCGGAGCGGTGATCCGCCTGCCCGGCCGCCGCACCGGCGGCGGCCGCAACCGCACCGCCACCTCCTGACCACCACCGCCTGCCAAGATCGGCGGCGGGGCGCCCGTCTGCCAGACTGGCCCGCGTGACCGTCGACGCCGACCGGACCGCCGCCCCCGCTCTCCGCCGCTGGCAGGCGGTCGACAGCGCCGCCGGTGGCCTCGCTCTCGACCTGGGCCTCTACGCCGTCTCCGCGGCCTTCGCCGCGGTCACCGCCGCCACCTCCACGCTGCTGCCGCACCGCGCCTGGGGCACCCTCGCCACGGTCGGCTACGCCCTGGCGGCGCTCGCCGCGACCGCTCAGCTCCTGGCCCGGCGCCGGCATCCCGGCAGCGCCCTCGCCGCCCTGCCCGCCCGCTGGGCGGTCACGGGCTTCGCCTGGGCCACCACCGCGCTGCTGCCGGTGGTCGCCCAGGGCATCCAGCGCGCCGCCGGCCGGACCGACCGCGCGCAGGAGGAGGTGGTCGTTGTCGAGCACGCCGGCGCACGGCTCGCCGAGCACGGCACCCCCTACCTCGGGCACGACGCCATCGCCGCCCTGCCGCCCGGCGAGCAACTGCTCGGCTACACCCCCTACCAGCCCGGGATGGCGCTGTTCGGGCTGCCCCGGGCCGCCACCGACGCCTGGTGGACCGACGCCCGGGTCTGGTTCGCCCTGGTCACCGCGCTGGTGCTGGCCGCCGCCGTGCGCGCCCTGCGGACCACCACCGGCCCCACGGCACCCCGGCGGGACGCCGCCGTGCTGCGCGCCGCGCAGGCCGCCACCGTCCTGCCCATCTGCGCGCTAACCCTCGCCACCGGGGGCGACGACCTGCCCGTACTCGCGCTCTGCCTCCTCGCCCTCGCCCTCGCCGCCGCCGGCCGGCCGGGCCGCGCGGGCCTCGCGGTCGGCGCGGCCGGCGCGCTGAAGCTGTTCGCCTGGCCGGTCGCGGTCGTGCTGGTCTGCTGGGCGGCCACCCGCCGGGCCGGGCTGCGCACCGCCCTGGGGGCCCTCGGCCTGCCGGTCCTCGCGCTGCTCCCCGTGCTGCTGGTCGACCGCGACGCCCTGGTGGAGAACGTGCTGCGCTTCCCGCTCGGGCACGGCCTGGTCACCAGCCCCGCGCAGTCCCCCTTCCCCGGCCACCTGATCGCGAGCGCGCTGCCCGCCGGCCGGCTGGTCGCCGCCGCGCTGCTGGGCGCCGTCGCGGTGGTGATCGCCGTCCGGCTGCTGCGCCGCCCGCCGGCCACCGCCGCCGCCACCGCGCTGATCTGCGGGTACGGGCTGCTCGCCGCGATCCTGCTGATGCCCTCCACGCGGTTCGGCTACCTGCTCTACCCGATCGCCCTGCTGGTCCTCGCCCCCGCCCTCGCGCTCGCCGAACACCGCCACGAGGTCGCCCCCGGCGCGCCTTTCGCGGCAACTGGGCGGCGCGGCCCGGCCGGAGGGCGTAGACCTGAGGCATGACCACCTACCGCGACCGCGCCGAGGCCGGACGCATGCTCGCCGACCGGCTCGGTGAGCTGACCGGGCGACCCGACGTCATCGTCCTCGGGCTGGTCCGCGGCGGCGTACCCGTCGCCCGGGTCATCGCCGAACGGCTCGGCGCGCCGCTGGACGTGCTGGTGGTCCGCAAGCTCGGCATGCCCTGGGCCCCCGAGGTGGCCTACGGCGCGCTCGGCCCCGGCGGGGTGCAGGTGCTCAACGACATGATCGCCGACCGGATCGACGCGGACGAGCGTGCCGAGGTGCGCCGGCGCGAGCAGACCGAACTGGACCGCCGCGAGCGGCTCTACCGGGGCGACCGCCCCCAGCTCGACCTGACCGGGCGCACCGCCGTCATCGTCGACGACGGCCTGGCCACCGGCGCCACCGCCCGCGCCGCCGTGCAGGTGGCCCGGCACCTGGGCGCCGCCCGCGTGGTGGTGGCCGTCCCGGTCGGCTCCGACCAGGCGTACGAGATGCTCGCCGCCGAGGCCGACCAGGTGATCTGCGCCCAGATCCCACCCGACTTCGGTGCGGTCGGGGCCTACTACGACGACTTCCACGAGGTCTCCGACGACGAGGTGACGCAGGCGCTCACCGCCACCGCGTGAGGTCACCGGGTACCTTCGGTGTCATGCAGCTCACCTGTCCCAAATGCCACGGAGAGATGCGCCAGTACGAGCGCAGCGGAGTGATCATCGACCAGTGCGGCGAATGCCGCGGCATCTTCCTCGACCGCGGCGAGCTCGAGAAGCTCTTCGAGGCCGAGGCGAACTGGAACCAGCAGCACGGCGCACGGCAGGCCGCTCCGGCCGGAGGCGGCTACACCCCGCCCCCGCCGCCGCCCGCCGCCGCCTCCCACCAGCCCGGCTACGGCGCGGTCCCGCCGCCGCCCCCGCCGCCACCCGGCCACGGCTACGCGCAGCCCGCGTACGGCCAGCACTACGGCTACCACGGCCACTACCGCCGCAAGAAGCACCACGGCTTCCTCGGCGAACTCTTCGACTGACGCTCGCCATGCCGGGCCGGCGACGCACCGGCCCGGCATCGCCGTCGTGCCGACTCCGCCCCGCCGTGGCAGGCTGCACGGCATGACCGCGATCCGGCAGCACGAGGCGCTGGCGCAGGCGTACGACGGCATCACGGCTGCCGTCACCCCGCTCGACGACGCCGGCCTGCAACGACCCACCCGCTGCCGGGGCTGGCTCGTCGCCGACCTGCTCTTCCACGTGCTCTGCGACGCGCAACGGGCGCTCGTGGCCCTCGCCAGCCCCGCACCCGGCCCGGCCGACGTCGACGACGTCAGTTACTGGCGCGCGTTCACCCCCGGCGGCGACGACGAGGCGAGCGTGAAGCACGCCTGGTGGGCCCGCCGCTCGGCCGCCGCCTTCGACCGGCCCAGCGGAGTGGTACGCATCTGGTCCGACACCGCACCCGCCGCCGTCCGGGCGGCCGCGGCCGCGGACCCCGCCGGACACGTGACCACGCAGGGACACGTGCTGCGCGTACCCGATTTCCTCGCCACCCTGACCACCGAGGCGGTCATCCACCACCTCGACCTGGTGGTGGACCTGCCCGACGCGCCGCTCCCTGCGGAGGCCCCCACCCGGGTGGCGGTGGCCACGGTGGACGGCCTGCTCAGCGACGACGCGGTCCGGCCGACCGGCTGGGACGACCGGGACTACCTGCTCAAGGCCACCGGCCGGCTGCCGCTCACCGACCGCGACCGGCTGGAACTGGGCGAGGCCGCCGGCTGGTTCCCCCTGCTCGGCTGACCGCTGCGCCGCTCCGGCTCAGACGATCGCCATGTCGACGAAGCGGGACAGGTGGAGCTGCGCGGCAACCGTGATCGTGTCAGTCGGTCCGTTTCGGTGCTTGGCGACGATCAGGTCCGCCTCCCCGGCGCGCGGCGACTCCTTGTCGTAGTAGTCGTCGCGGTGCAACAGGATGACCACGTCGGCGTCCTGCTCGATAGAACCCGATTCGCGCAGGTCGGACAGCTGCGGTCGCTTGTCGGTGCGCTGCTCCGGACCACGGTTCAGCTGACTCACCGCGATCACCGGGCACTCGACCTCCTTGGCCAGCAGCTTCAGGCCACGGGACAGGTCCGCGACCTCCTGCTGCCGGCTCTCGGTGCGCTTCGGCGAGGTCATCAGCTGGAGGTAGTCCACCACGATCAGCTTGAGGTCGTGCTTCTGCTTGAGCCGCCGCGCCTTGGCCCGGATCTCCATGAGGTTCATGCTCGGCGTGTCGTCGACGAAGAGCGGCGCCTCGCTGATCTCGCCCATGCACCGGGCCAGCTTGGTCCAGTCGTCGTCGGAGAGCTGACCGCTGCGCAGCACGTGCAGCGGGACGCGGGCCTCGGCCGAGAGGAGTCGCATGACGATCTCGACCTTGCTCATTTCCAGCGAGAAGATCGCCGACGCCTGGTTGGCTCGAATAGCAGCATTTCGGGCGAAGTCCATAGATGCGGTTGATTTGCCCAGACCCGGCCGGCCGGCCACGATGATGAGCTGCCCCGGGTGCAGACCGTTCAGCAGACGGTCGAGGTCGCTGAACCCGGTCGGCACACCGGTCATCACCCCGCCCTGGGCGCCCACCGCCTCGATCTCGTCGAGCGTCGGCTGGAGCATGTCGGCCAGGACCGCGAAGTCCTCGCTGACCCGCTTCTCGGTCACCTCGTAGACGGCCTGCTGAGCGAGGTCGACGACGTCGTCGACGTCGCGGCTGCCACCCTGGCCGGTGCCGTAGCCGAGCTGGACGATCCGGGTGCCGGCCTCGACCAGCCGGCGGAGCACGGCCCGCTCGCCCACGATCCGCGCGTAGTAGGCCGCGTTGGCGGCGGTGGGGACGCTGGCGATCAGCGTGTGCAGGTACGGCGCGCCGCCGATCCGGGCCAGGTCGCCGGAGTCGGCGAGCGCGGCGGCCACGGTGATCGGGTCGGCCGGCTCACCCCGGCCGTAGATGTCGAGGATCGCGTCGAAGACGGTGGCGTGCACCGGGCGGTAGAAGTCGTTCGACTTGAGGATCTCGACGACGTCCGCGATGGCGTCCTTGGACAGCAGCATGCCGCCGAGGACGCACTGCTCGGCGGCCACGTCCTGAGGCGGGGTCTTCTCGAACTGGCCGTCCCGCTGCGCCGGCGCGGGCGGCTGCCCGCCGGCCCGCTCCGAGCGCGTCTCGTCGGTGACCGACACGGGTCCCCCCTTGCTGCGTCGGATCGGATCCAGCTCTACCGCCGGGGTGTGACAGTTTCCGCCGACCCTCCGGTCGATCGGGGGCCATCGCCCGGACGGTCGGGGGACCACGATACGGAACCCGAGGTCAGCCACTCAACAGCACCGGTGGACGAGCCTCGGGACAACCTGTGGACGCCGGTGGACAGGCATGTGCGCAGGGTGTGCACAGGGTGTGGATAAGTGATGGGGAATTCCGGCCGGCTCGGCGCTGACCTGCGGTTCTTCAATCCCCACCCTGTGGACGAAAGATTTCGGGTCGAGCTCGGGCACCGTTCGTCCCGTACTATCTCTGCGAACGGCTACACCTGGACAGCGGATTGCGCTATGGGTTGAGAAGGGTCACGCTCCGGCCGTGAGACACCGGGACTGGGGAAGCGGGGAGGACAGCCCGCGCGAGCGTCGCCCGAGCGCTTCCTGGGACGCTTCCGCCGGTCCGTTCCCGGTCGGGTCGTCCGCTCCCGAGAGCTACCGCACGCCGAGCCGCCGGCGCGCCGTCGAGCGCGGCCAGGACGAGCCGGTCGACACCTACCTTCCACGGTGGGCACTGGAGTCGGGGATCCGCCGGGCCGACGGCGGAGGCCGGCATGCCGCGCGCGACGAGGAGGCCGTCGAGTCGTACCCGGGTGGGGGCTGGCGCCGCGAGGACGACCGCCGCGGCCTGCGGGCCATCGGTGCCGGCCCGGCGTCGGACCACACCGCCGAGTGGACCATGGACCTCCCTCAGGATCAGGGGTACGTCGGGAGCCGGCGGGCCGACGGCATCGAGGGCGAGCCGGTCTCCGGGGTGGCCCCGCGGAGCCGGCCGCGTCGCGCGGCGACGCGACGACCGGAGGTGACCTGGTCGGGGCTGGAGGACGCACCCGCGCCGGGCGAGGACGGTGACCGGTGGGAGGCCGAGCGGCCGACCCGGCGGAGCCGGCGCCTGACGGCGGACTCGTGGTCGCGGCCGGCGGTCGACCCGTGGGAGCGGGGCCGGGCCGCCCAGCCGGATCCGGCGCAGCAACCCGCGGTCGACCCGTGGGATGCCTCGGGTGTGCACGCCTGGGGGCGTCCCGCCGCCGGCGGCCGGTGGGAGCAGGCGGAGAGCCGCTGGGACCGGACGGAGCACACCGGGGAGTGGGACCGGTTCACGGGCACCGGCCAGTGGGATCGGCGCGCCGACACCGGCCAGTGGGATCGGGCCCGGGAGACGGGCGCCTGGGACCGTTACGCGGAGGTCGATCCGTGGGACCGGACGGCGCCGCCGGTCCCGGCCCGGGAGGGCTGGGCGTCACCGGAACGGGCCGAGGCCTTCTGGTCCGGAACGCGCCTGGCCGGTGACGATCCGCGCTGGACGGCGACCCCGCCGTCGGCGCCGCGGTCGCCGATGGTCGCCTCGCCCGCGCCGCGTCCGGCGCCGCGCCGGCCGGTGGAGCCGGTGGGGGCGGGGCGGGGCGGCCCGTCGACGCTGCGGCGGCGGGTGGAGACGGTCGGCGGCGGTTCGTGGGGCCGCCGGCTGGAGGACGACCTGCTCGACCCGGATCCCGGTGGGCCGCTGCGGCCCCTGGTCTACACGGCCGCGTGCTACCTGGTGCCCGCGTTCCTGTTCATCGTCGGGTTGCTGTTCCTCGACGGGCAGCCCCCGGCGGGCTGCGTCACCGACATCACCGGGGGCGGTTGCGACTCGCCGCGGGCGCACGCCGTCGCCTCGTTGGTGGCCGGGGCGCCGCGGTTCGGGCTGGCGCTGCTGAGCAGTCTCGTGGTGGCGATGGTGCTGCGCCGGGTCGGCACGACCTGGCGGTCGGCGACGGTGGCGTTGGCGGCGGCCGTGGTGGGCGGCGGGCTCTCCACCGTGGTGATCAGCGCGGTGACAGGCCAGCCGATCGGGTGACGCCGCGAGCGGCGGCCATCCCCGGACATGCGGAGGGGCCCGCACCGGCTGTCGGTGCGGGCCCCTCCGTCGTGCTGTCGGGTGTCAGCCCTTGACCACGTTCAGGTCGAACTTGGCGGTCACCTCGGGGTGCAGCCGGATGCTGACCGGGTAGGCGCCGAGCGACTTGATGTGGCTGGGCAGCACCAGCCGACGACGGTCCAGGGTCGGGCCGCCGGCCGCCTTGACGGCGTCGACGATCTCGGCCGGGGTGACCGAGCCGAAGAGCCGGCCGCCGTCGCCGGCGCGGGCCTTCAGGTTGACCTTCAGACCCTCGACCTGGGCCTTGACCTCGTTGGCGTGGTCGAGGTCGCGGATCTCGCGGGCCGCGCGGGCCCGCTGGATGACCGTGACCTGCTTCTCCGCGCCCTTGGTCCAGGCGATCGCGAAGCCCTGCGGCAGCAGGTAGTTACGGCCGTAGCCGTCCTTCACCTCGACGATGTCGCCCGGGGCACCGAGGCCGGACACCTCCTGAGTCAGGATGATCTTCATGTCGGTGCCTCCTCTCAGCGGGTCGTGGCCGTGTACGGCAGGAGCGCCATCTCGCGGGCGTTCTTGACCGCACGGGCGATCTGCCGCTGCTGCTGCGAGGTCACGCCGGTCACCCGCCGAGCGCGGATCTTGCCGCGGTCGGAGATGAACTTGCGCAGCAGCGCGGTGTCCTTGTAGTCGATGTAGGTGATCCCGTCCTTGTCGAGCGGGTTCACCTTCTTCTTCGGCTTGCGAAGTGCCGCAGCCTTGGCCATTGCTCTTGCTCCTGGTTTGCGATCGCGGGCGCTCGGCGCCATTAGAACGGGGGCTCCTCGTCGAAGTTTCCGCCGCCCGAACCACCGCGCGAGGGAGCCGGGGCAGCCGAGGCCCAGGGGTCGTCGAAGTTGCCTCCGCCGCCACCCTGGCCACCACCACCACCGAAGCCGCCACCGCCACCCGAGCGGGACATCTTCTGCACCTTCGCCGTGGCGTAGCGCAGCGACGGGCCGATCTCGTCGACCTCCAGCTCGATGACGGTGCGCTTCTCACCCTCGCGCGTCTCGTACGACCGCTGGCGCAGCCGGCCGGACACGATCACCCGGGCGCCGCGCTGCAGCGACTCGGCCACGTTCTCGGCGGCCTGCCGCCAGACCGTGCACGAGAGGAACAGTGGCTCGCCGTCCTTCCACTCGCCGGACGCCTTGTCCATGAAGCGGGGCGTCGAGGCGACGCGGAACTTGGCGACCGCCGCCCCGGAGGGGGTGAACCGCAACTCGGGGTCATCGGTCAGGTTGCCGATGACCGTGATGGTGGTGTCTCCTGCCATGACCATCTCCTCGCGCACTCATCTCTGTGCCCTACAGGCTCTCAGAGCCCTCCGACAGCGTCGATGAGGCTTGATCCGGACGTGCCGGGTCTAGATGCTCAGCGCATCTCCGGGCGGATGACCTTGGTGCGCAGCACCGACTCGTTGAGTCGGAGCTGACGGTCCAGCTCAGCCACGGCCTCCGGCGACGCCTGGAGGTCGATGACGGCGTAGATGCCCTCGGCCTTCTTGTTGATCTCGTACGCGAGGCGCCGGCGGCCCCACACGTCGGTCTTCTCCACCGAGCCACCCGCGGTCCGGATCACGTTCAGGTACGTGTCGAGCGACGGGGCGACGGTGCGCTCCTCGAGGCTGGGGTCGAGGATCACCATGACTTCGTAATGACGCAAGACGTGCTCACCTCCTGTGGGCTAAGCGGCCACGGTCCTTCCGTGGCAGGAGGTCGTGCGTCGTCACCCGCGACCGTGTCCGGGGGAACCCGGCCGGACGCGGACAACCGGACCAGGATACCCGGTCCCGACGATCATGCCCGGGCCGGTCGTCCACGGGGTCCGGACGCGGCGACAGGGGCCCACCCCCGGCGTCGCGTGCCGGAAGTGGACCCCTGTCCACAGGGCCGCGGGGCGTCCCGTCCGCATTCCTTGGGTGGGACCTGGGGAGGAACGACCACACCGATGAGGTTGGATCGAGGACGCCCCGCGGAGCTTTATCGTGTTGTTACCTGGTCTGACCATACAACGGCTCTCGTCACCTCTTGGGGGAAATGGAGGAATTCGCCGGACTGGTTCTGTGACCGACCTTCGCTGTGACGAGCCGGATCCCGCCCCGTCGTGCCGGGCCGCACGGCGGGGCGTCCCGTTGCCGGGGGCCTCCGCTTCACCCGTACGCGCTGTGGACCCGCGTCCGGCCGGAGCGTCGACCATCGATCCCACCTCGGACAACGACCACCGGGCCGGGTGGTGACGCGCCCCGCGGCGCGGAACCCCCGCGCGGGGAACACCCGGGCGTCGGGGGCGCGACGTAGGCTGCCCTGCATGCGAATCGGAGCCCACGTCGATCCGACCGACCCGCTGGCCGAGGCGGCCGCCCGGGACGCCGAGGCGGTGCAGTTCTTCCTTGCCGACCCGCAGGGCTGGAAGGCCCCGAAGCCGCGGGAGGACGCCGAGCGCCTGCGGACCGCCGACGTCGACCTCTACGTGCACGCGCCGTACGTCATCAACGTGGCCACGCTGAACAACCGGATCCGCATCCCCAGCCGCAAGCTGCTGCTCGGCCATGCCGCCGCCGCGGCGGCGGTCGGCGCCCGCGGGCTGATCGTGCACGGCGGCCACGTCAACGCCGGTGACGACCTCGCCGTCGGGTTCGACAACTGGCGCAAGACCTTCGCGTACGCGGCGGACTCCGGCGGCTTCCCGCTCCCGATCCTGATCGAGAACACCGCCGGCGGCGACAACGCCTGCGCCCGGCACCTGGACGCGCTGGCCCGGCTCTGGGACGCGCTCGGCGACTACGAGGTGGGGTTCTGCCTCGACACCTGCCACGCGCACGCCGGGGGCGAGGACCTGCTGGGGCTGGTCGACCGGGTGAAGGCGATCACCGGCCGGATCGATCTGATCCACGCGAACAACTCCAAGGGCTCGTTCAACTCCGGCCAGGACCGGCACGACAACCTCACCGGCGGCACCATCGACCCGGAACTGGTGGTCGCGGTGATCCGGGCGGCGGGCGCGCCGGTGATCGTGGAGACCCCCGGCGGCGCCGATGGTCAGGCCGCCGACATCGCGTTCCTGCGCGGGCAGCTGGGCCTGACGGCATGACCACCGAGCAGTCCGACGCGACCGGCGGCCGCGCCGACAGCGACCCGCAGGAGGCCACGGGCGACGGCCCGTCCGACGCGGCGCGCCGGGTGTCCGGCGACCGGCCGGTTCCGGGACAGGACGCCACGACGGGCGACGGTCCGGGCGGGCCGGCGGCGACCGGGACCGGCGCGACGGACGGCACTACCGGGACCACCGGCAGGAGCGGGACCGAGACCGGTGACAGGGCCCGGACCGACAAGGGTCGGAGCGGCAAGGGTCGGAGGGACAAGGGTCGGATCGACAAGGGCGGGACCAAGCCCGGCGGCAAGACCCCGACCGATGGCAAGGCTGGACCCGATCGCAAGACCGGACCCGAGCGCAAGGCCGGACCCGATCGCAAGACCGGACCCGATCGCAAGGCCGGGACCGAGGGCAAGACCGGGACCGACGGCAAGACCGCGGGCGACGGCAAGGCCGCGACCGACGGCAAGGCCGGTACCGACAAGAGCGAGACCAACCGGCGCACGGCCGAAGGTCAGGCCGGGCCCGACGCCAAGGCCGCGGAGGGCGAGGTCGAGGAAGGCAAGGCCGGGACCGACGGGGCGGACGCGACGAAGCCGGCCGATCCGTGGACGGCGTTCGGCCCCGCCCCCGATCCGGTCCTCACCCGGCCCCGCCGGGTGGTCCGCGCGGTGGGCCGGTTCCTGGTGCACGAGTGGACGCTGGCCGCCGTCGCCTCGCTGGCGCTGGCCGTGCTGATGACCTGGCCCACGCTGCGCTACCCGCGCTACACCCTGCCGCAGGACTACTGGGACCCGAGCCTCCAGGCCTGGCAGATGGCCTGGTCCGGCCACATCCTGCTGACCGACCCGGCGCAGCTATGGACGTCGAACACATTCTTCCCCGAGCCGTGGAGCTTCGCCTTCTCGGACACGCTGCTCGGCTACGCCCCCGCCGGCATGATCGGATCCGGGCCCGAGGACGCCCTGCTGCGCTACAACATCATGTTCGTGCTGGCCCACGCCCTCGCCACGTTCGGGGCGTACGCGCTGGCGCGGCAGCTCGGCGCGGGCCGGATCGGCGGCGCGGTGGCCGGCGCGAGTTACGCCTACGCCCCGTGGCTGCTGGCCCAGGCCGGGCACCTGCACATCATCTCCAACGGCGGCATCCCACTGGCGCTGGCCATGCTGGCCCGCGGTCACGGCTGGTCGCTGCGGCACGGCTACCGGCCGTGGCGCCGGCACGCCGGCTGGGCGTTCGCCGGCTGGCTGGTGGCCGCCTGGCAGCTCAGCCTGGGCTTCGGCATCGGGCTGCCGTTCGCGTACCTGCTGGCCGGTGTCGTGCTGGTCTCGGCGGTGGTCTGGTTCGTCCGGCGGCTCCGGGTGAAGCGCCCGTTCGGCCGGCGGCTGTTCCTCGCCGACCTGCTCGGCGGGCTGGTGTTCGCCGCGGTGGGCGCGCTGCTGGCCGTGCCGTACTTCAAGGTGGCGGAGCTGCACCCGAACGCCGCGCGGACGCTCGGCGAGATCCAGCTCTACTCGCCGCCGGCCAGCGGGTTCTTCACCGCCCCGGCGGAGTCGCGGATCTGGGGCGGGCTGCACGAGGGCGCCCGGGCCGTGCTGCCCTGGCACCCGGAGATGACGTTGCTGCCCGGCTTCGTGCTCTACGCGCTGGCCGCCGGCGGGCTGTTCTTCTCGGTCTGGCGGGTGCGCCACCGGCTGTTCCTGCTGGCCGGGGTGCTGGTCACGATGGCGCTGGCCGTGGGCACCCGGTTCCTCGACGGCCGGTTCACCTACGTGCCGCTCTTCGAGCACCTGCCGGGCTGGAACGGCTTGCGGACGCCGGGGCGGATCATGCTCTGGACCACCCTGCTGCTCGGCCTGCTCGCGGCCGGCGCGGTCACCGCGTTCTGCGCCCGGGTACGCGAACTCGCCGCCGAGCGGGTCCCGCCGTGGCCGGGCCCGTGGCTGCGCCTGGCCACCCTCGTGCCGCTGCTGCTGGTCGTGGTGGAGGGGTTGAACGTCACCCCGCACCCGGTGGTGCCGCGGCAGCCGGCGGTGATGCGGACGGTTGACGGCCCGATGTTGGTGCTGCCCAGCAGCCAGAACCTGGACCAGCCGGTGATGCTCTGGTCGACCGACCGGTTCCAGCCGATGGTCAACGGCGGCAGCGGCTTCACCCCGAACTCGCAGGCCCAGGTGCGCGAGGCCGCAGTCAGCTTCCCCGACTTCGGCAGCGTCGACTACCTGCGGAAACTGGGCGTGAAGAACGTGGTGGTGCTCCGCGACCGGCTCGGCGGCACCCCGTGGGAGGGGATGCTCGACCGGCCGGTCGACGGGCTGGGCGTGACCCGGGAGGAGATCGGCGACGCCGTGGTCTACCGCCTCTGACCGGGCCCTCGGTCAGGCGGTGACCGTCTCGGCCGGGTGGACGGCGGCGGAGGGGTGCCGCCAGCGCTGGTACCAGGGCGCGTCCTGGGCGCCGTCGAGCACCCCGCCGTCCGGGTCGTCCGCGTAGGTGTCCCGGACGGCGTCCCGCTCGGGGCGCAGGATGTCCCGGATCACGAAGCCACAGAGCACCGCGACGGTGATCAGGCGCAGGCTGGCGGCCAGCACGAAGACTCCTTCGGGGAAGACCGGCCGGGTGGTGGCCGCGCCGAGCAGTTCGCCGTAGAAGGCGGCGAAGTAGCAGACCTCGGCGAACTGCCAGGCCAGGAAGGCGCCCCAGCGCGGCCGGGCGAGCACCGCGAGCGGGAGCAGCCAGAGCACGAACTGCTGGGACCAGACCTTGCTGAAGATCAGGAAGGCGGCGACCACCAGGAAGGCCAGCTGGGCGAGGCGGGGGCGGCGGGGTGCGAGCAGCGCCAGTGCGGCCACGCCGAGGCAGGCCAGCCCGAAGAGTAGGTACGACAGCCAGTTGAGCGCCGAGATGTGCGCGTTCAGCCACTCAAAGGGCCCGAGGTCACCGGGCTGGGAGGGGCTGATCCTGCCATCCAGGTAGCGGCCGATGTACCAGAGCGTGCCCCAGTCGATCGGCCGGGTGGTGTTCAAATCGAAGAAGCGTTCCCAGCTCTCCCGGTAGGGGATCGCGACGGGCAGGTTGACCACGATCAGGGCCACCGCGGCGGTAGCGGCGGCGGTGAGCGCGGCCCGCAGGCGGCCGGCGCGCAGGGCGAGCACGAGGATCGGGCCGAGGATGAACAGCGGCCACATCTTCGCCGCCCCGGCCAGGCCGAGCAGCACACCGGCGGTGGCCGGACGGCGCCGCGCCCAGGCCAGCAGCCCGAACGCGGCCAGCCCGACGGCGAGCAGATCCCAGTTGACGGTGGCGGTGAGCACCAGGGCCGGCGACAGCGCGAAGAGGGCCGCGTCCCACGGTCGTCGGCGGCGCAGGCTGAGGATGACCGCGACGGTGGCGACGGCGAGCGCGCTGAGTACCAGCGCGTTGAGGTTGTAGAACCACTGACCCTGGTTGATGCCGGGGTTGTCGACGCCGAGGGCGTGCACCGGCAGCCCGAGCGCGCCCATGAAGTAGCCGGTCAGGACCGGGTACTCCACCGGGTGGTCGGCATAGGGGACCTTGCCCTCGTTGAGCCCCTCGGCGTAGTAGAGGGCGAGCACGTCCGTGTAGCACATCCGGGTGTACTGGACGTTGTTCTGCCAGGCGCCGTCCTGGCAGGGCGACTTCTGCACCCAGTGCAGGGCCAGCGTCAGGCACATCAGCGCGAGGACGATCCGCGCTGCGGTCCAGAAGCGGCGCTCCCGGCCGGCAGGCCTGTCCAGCGCGACGGCGTGGTCGCCCAAGGGGCCGCCGATCAGCTCGGCGGCACCCCGGACGAAACCGTCCGAGCGGGACGGATGGTCCATGGACCCGTTCTCGTCGATGTCGGCCGTCGGCTGGGTGCTCATGGAGACGTATCCTGCCGCAACCCGGTCGGGAGGACGAGTACCTTGCGGCGGTTGGGGAGACGGCCCGAGAAATGGCGGTCGCACCTCGTACGCCGATCACTACACCCTGTTACAGGGTTTGCACCTTTTGCCGCCCTTGTCGTGCTTGACGGACATAGAAGGGCGGCTATGCTGAGCGCGACCCGCCAGGGTCGGAGACCATGCGATCCGGCAATTCCTCAATCCACATTTCCGGCGAACGCAGCCGCAAATTGGTCGCCGGTCTAATCATTGATGCGAATCGGGACGTCACCATCGACCGTCTGATCGACATCGTCTGGGGAGACGAACCACCCGCCACCGCCCGCCAGCAGATCCAGAACCGTCTGGGGCGCCTTCGGTTCCTGGTGTCGCAGGAAGCCTCTGGTCAACGGATCACGCGGCATGGAGACCGCTACCAGCTGGAATCTGCCGAAGAGCACGTCGACGGCCTGAAGTTCCGCCGGCTCTGCACGGCGGCGGAGGTGACCCGCCAGCACGGCCAGGCGGCGCATGCCACGGAACTCCTCCGGCAGGGCCTGAGGTTGTGGCGGGGCACGCCATGCAGGACGTGCACTCCGCCACCCTGGCGACGGATGCGGCCCACTGGAAGGAGTCCCGCCTGCGCGCGATCGAAGGTCTGGTGGCTCTCGAATTCGCCCAGGGGAATGGCGTGGCGATCATCCCTGAATTGCAGTTCTGGATCGCCGGATATCCCTATCACGAGGGTCTGCACTGCCGGCTGTCAAAAGCCCTGCACGAGGCGGGACGGACGGCCGAGTCGTTGTCCCGTCATCCGCGATCTACGGCACCGACTCGACGTGGAGCTGGGCATCGCACCGGGTGCCGCGGTCAACGAGCTGGAGCGACGGATCCTCGTGGGCCAGCAGACGACGCAGTCGCCCGGCCTTCAGCTCGACCGGGAGGCGGCGGAGGCGCTACGCCGTGCGCTGACCGAGACGACCCGGGCATTGTCGATCCTCGCCACAGCTCTGGCATAGCGGCAGGCGAAACGACGGCGGCGGGGGGGGGCCGGGGGGGGGGCGCCCCGCCGCGGCCGGGTGGTGATAAAAGAGCTGCGGGGGGGGGTGTTGTGGTGGGGAGGGCCCCCCCCCCCCCCCCC
>NZ_JBEXLM010000019.1:0-133232 GCF_040609975.1 Micromonospora sp. NPDC004551
GAAGCCGACCACGACTACCTCCTCGACGGCGGCGTGTTCACCCCCGACCTCATCTCCACCTGGGTGTCCTGGAAGCGGGCCAACGAGGTCGACCCCGTCCGCCTGCGCCCGACCCCGCACGAGTTCGCCCTCTACTTCGACTGCTGACCGCCTCGCGGTCAGCGGATCGCGTGGGCCTGGAGCCACAACTCCAGCAGGCCGAGCTGCCAGAGCTTGTTGCTGCCCGCGGTGGCCTGTGCCCGGTCCGGTTCGGCGAGCAGTTCGGCGACGTACCCGGGCCGGAACAGACCACGTTCGCGCGCGGCCGGCGCGGCCAGGGCCTCCGCGACGAGGTGCCGCACCGGCCCGTCGACGTTGCGCAGGGCCGGCACGGGGAAGTAGCCCTTGGGCCGGTCGATCACCTCCGCGGGCAGCGTCTCCCGGGCCACCTCCTTGAGGATGCCCTTGCCGCCCTGCGCGACCTTGTGTTCCGGGGGGCAGGCCGCGGCGAGGGCCACGAGGTCCTGGTCCAGGAACGGGGTACGCACCTCCAGCCCCCAGGCCATGCTCATGCTGTCCACCCGCTTCACCGGGTCGTCGGGCAGCATCAGGTGGGTGTCCAGGCGCAGCACCGCGTCGAGCGCGGTGTCCGCCCCGGGCGCGGCCAGGTGCGCGGCGAGCAGTTCGCGGCTGGCGTCGTGGTCGCAGGCGTACGCGGGGTCGACCACCAGGTCCAGTTCCGCATGGCTCCGGTCGAAGAACGCGGCGGCGAACGCCTCGGCGGCCCCGTCCCGGGACACCTGCGTGAGGGGCTGGTGGTAGGCGTAGCCGGCGAACACCTCGTCGGCGCCCTGGCCGGACTGTGCCACCTTGACGTGCCGGGCGACCTGCTCCGAGAGCAGGTGGAAGGCGACGACGTCGTGGCTGCCCATCGGCTCGGTCATCGCCTCGATCGTCCGGCGGACCGCCGGCTCCAGGTCGTCGTCGCCGAGCTGGATGCGGTGGTGGTCGGTGCCGAAGGTGCGGGCGACGAGGTCGGAGTAGTGGAACTCGTCGCCGCTCTCGCCGCCCCGGCTGTCGAAGCCGATGCTGAACGTCTGGAGGTGGTGCTGCCCGGCCTCGGCGAGCAGGGCCACGATCATGCTGGAGTCCAGCCCGCCGGACAGCAGCACCCCGACCGGTACGTCGGCCACCAGCCGCCGCCGCACGGCCGTGCGCAGCGCGTCGCCGACCGCCGCCTGCCAGTCCCCCGCGTCCATGCCCACGTGCGCCGGGTCCCGCCGGTAGTCGGGCCGCCAGTAGACCCGCTCGCGGCTGCGCCCGTCGGCCTCCACCACCCGCACGGTGGCCGGCGGCAGCTTGCGTACGCCCCGCAGGATGGTGCGGGGCGCCGGCACGATCGAGTGCCACGACAGGTAGTGATGCAGGGCCACCGGGTCGATGCCGGTGTCGACGTCACCGGCGGCCAGCAGCGCCGGCAGGGTGGAGGCGAACCGCAGCCGCCCCGGGGACTCGGCGAGGTAGAGCGGCTTGATGCCGAGCCGGTCCCGGGCCAGCACCAGCCGGCGCCGCTCCCGGTCGACCAGCACGACCGCGAACATCCCCACGAGGTGGTCGACGAAGTCCTCGCCCCACTCCGCGTACGCCACGAGGATGACCTCGGTGTCGCTGGTGGAGCGGAAGGTGTGACCGGCCGCCCGCAGTTCCTCGCGCAGCCGCGGGTAGTTGTAGATGCACCCGTTGAACACCAGCGCCAGGCCCAGATCCTCCCGGACCATCGGCTGGGCACCGGCCTCGGACAGGTCGATGATGGTCAGCCGGCGGTGGCCGAGGGTGATCCACCCGTCGGTCCACAGGCCCTCGCCGTCGGGCCCCCGGGATCGCAGGGCCGCGCTCATCCGGGTCACCGCGGCGCCGTCCGGCACGGATCCGTCGAATCGCGCCTCCCCGCTGATCCCGCACATCCCCAGGACACCCCCTCTGGCCTGCCGGAAGACGCGAACATCGCTTGCCCGTCACCGCCGGACCGGTGGCGCGGCCCAGGAGAGGCCGCCGACTACCCGTTACACCGGTGACGAAACGGGGAGGAGGGTGCGGGTCAGGGTGAACCGTGCAGCACGGCGACCGCCACGCCGACACCGCCGACGGCGGTGGCGAGCGTGACCGCCGCCAGCCAGGGGCCGGACGGCCGGGCCGAGCCCGGCGGGGCCGGGGCGTCGGAGGGCGGTAGGCGCCGTCGCAGCGCCGCCGCGACGACGACCATGACCGTCGCCGCGCTCACAACGGCGGCCAGGAAGACCCACCCACCGCGGTGCGGCAGGAGGAAGCGGCCGGCCGCGGCCGCCGCGACGACGAAGGCCGCCGCGGTACGCCGCCACGCCAGCACCGTCCGTTCCACCTGCAATCCACCATCGTCCAGGCGTACGGAGCCGGGGGTCACAGGACGAGCCCCAGCAGGAGCAGGACGGCGACAAGCGTGAGGCCCGCGCCGACCGGCACGGCCATCAGCGGCGGCGGGAGGCTCCTGCCCAGGCGCAGGGCGATCTCGGTGCGCGTCCAGCCGAACCAGGCCTGGGCCGGCGCGGCGGCGCCGAGCACGATCAGCACGATGGCCGCCGCCCGGCGCATCCCGGGCACCATCGGCAGGTGCACCGCCTCCAACGCCACGCCGGCGGCCACGAGCGCCAGGGAGGTGCGGATCCACGCCAGGAACGTGCGCTCGTTGGCCAGGCTGAATCGTGGATCAGGGTCGCTGCCCCGGCCGAAGACGCGGCGCGGCCACCGGGTCGGACCTTCGCGTCTCACCATGCCGCCAGCCCCTTGCCGACCGCGATGACGCTTCCCGTGAGGGCGAGCGCCAGGACCCAGCGCCGGGTGGCGGTCTCCGGCAACCACCGCTCCAGATAGTGCCCGCCCCCGATCCCGGCCAGCATGGCCGCGCCGCAGGCCAGCAGCAGTCGCCACGACAGGACCGGCGCGCCCTTCGCGGCGAGCGAGAGCAGGTTCGTCACGAGGCCGACGAGCTGCACGGTCGGGACGAAGCTCCGGTGTTCCCAGCCGGTGCTGGCGGCGTAGACGGCGAGGGGCGGCCCGCCGGTGCCCGCCGTGGTGTTGAAGAAGCCGGACGCGAACCCGGAGGCCACCGCCCCGCCGTTGTGCTGGAGGAACGGCACGCGCCGGCCCACCGCCACCCAGGTCACCGATCCCGCCGTGATCAGGCCGATGCCGACGAGCAGGACCGGGCCCGGCAGCTCCCGGACCACCCAGACGCCCAGCGGCAGGGCCAGGACCACACCGGCGATCATCTGGAGGGCCACGCGGCGGTGCAGCGCCCGGGCGGTCACGCACAGGACGATCAGGTTGATCACGGCGGAGAGCAGGTTGGCCAGCGTCACGCCTGAGAAGGGGCCGAGGATCACGACCAGGAACGGGGCGGCGACCAGGGCGAAGCCCAGGCCGGTCGCCCGCTGCATGGTGGCGCCGAGCGCGACCGCGCCGACCGCCAGCACATCGCCGACGGGGGGCATGTCAGTGCGACACGGCGTCGTCAACCACGTCGGCGAGGCGTCGCAGCCGGTCGACCGAGATCGTGCGCAGGTCGTCGGCCATGGTCGGGCTGCCGACCACGGAGGCCCAGACCGCCCGGCCGGCGAGGAAGCCCGAGGCGCCGGCGCGGCAGGCGAGCCGCACGGCGTCGGGGAAGACCTCCGCGGGTACGCCGGAGGACAGCACCACCCACGGGCTGCTGATGACCGACGTCAGCGCGGCGCACCCGGCGGTGATCTCGTCCGGGGTGCCCTTGCCGTGGGTCGGCACCTCCGACTTGTAGAGGTCGGCGCCGAGGGCGCCCAGCTCGCGGGCCGCCGCGTGGATCCCGGCCTCGTGGTCGTACGCGCTGCCGTCGCGGGGGCCACGGGACACGGGTTCGATGATGCTCACGAGTCCGGCCTCGCGGCAGCGGGCCACGAAGTCGGACACCAGGGCGATCCGAGGCTCGGGCGACTCGTCCGGCCGGTAGAGCACCAGCAGCTTGAGGGCCTTCGCGCCCTCCTTCCGCACGGTCGCGGGGTCGACCTCGGGGTCGATCGCCACGTCCGCGACGAACTCGGTGGCGCTCGGGGTGAACGCGTCGGCCGCCGCGATCAGGGCGCAGGACGGGTCGACCGCGTTCTCCGCGATCACGGCGTCCCAGGCGAACTGCTTGTCGACGAGGATCGCGGACGCGTACGGGCTGAGGGCCCGCGCGGCGTCGACCTTGAAGGCGGTGAGCTGCGCGTCGGTCACCGGCTCCGGCTGGCGCGCGGCGAACATGGCCCGCAGCGCCTCGCGCTGGTCGACGGCGAGCATGGCGTAGCCGCCCGACGGGCGGGCGAGGATCGAGGGGTCGGCGGTCACTGTTCCTCCAGCGCGGAAAAGGGGCCGGTCCGCCGCCCGAGTTGGGCGGCGTCGAGGCGCTGACATCAAAGGATGTTAGAAAACTACCATCCTCTGGTCGTAGAGGAACAAGGGCTAGACTACCGACGTGTCAGTGGAAGCCATGCGCTACGACGGCGCCCCGCAGCGGCGGACGCACATCATGGCCGCGCTCCGCCGGGCCGGCTTCCTCTCGGTCGCCGACATCAGCGCCCAGCTCGGCGTCTCGCAGATGACGATCCGTCGCGACCTCCGTCGACTCGCCGAGAGCGGCGAGGTGCTGCTGGTCCACGGTGGTGTCAGCCTTCCGCCCGGCGGCGTCGGCGCTCCCGGCTACGCGTCCCGCGCGCTCAGCCATGCCGGCGCCAAGCGGGCGATCGGCGCTGCGGCGGCCCGCCTGGTCCAGCCCGGCGACACGATCGGCGTCGACAGCGGCACGACCACGGCCGAGGTGGCCCATGCGCTGCCCGAGGACTTCGACGGCTGCGTGATCACCCATTCCGTCCCCGTGCTGGCCCACATGCTGTCCCGGCCCAGGTCACGGGTCATCGGGATCGGCGGCGAGCTGCTGCACGACAATCAGGCGATGGTGGGTTTCGCCGCGCTGGACCTGGTCCGGCGCATGCGCGTGCGCCTGCTGTTCCTCGGTGCGAGCGCCGTCGACGAGCGGGGCGCGTACGTGCGCTCGGAGGTCGAGCTGAGCGCCAAGCACGCCCTCATGGACATCGCCGACGAGGTCGTGCTGCTCGTGGACGCGAGCAAGCTGACGGCGACCGCCCCGGTCCAGGTGTGCGGGTTCGACCGCATCGACACCCTGGTCGTGGACGGCCCCCTGCCTGACGCGGTGGCCGCGGCCGCACGCCGCACGGGCACCCGCGTGGTGACCGCGTAGTCCGAACGGAACCCCGCTTCGGAAACCGCCCGCGTCCGGGGCGGCTCTCGCGCTCGAAGCTGCCCATGTGAGGCATACGCACCTTTCGCGGCATCTCAACTCGCGGCATTTCTTGTTTCGTGGTCTTGACGTCTCGGTGAACTGCGTTCAACACTGCATGCAGATCCCGTCGACGTGAGAGAAGGCACATGGTTCTCAAGGCCGCACCCTCTGCCGCGACCCGCGCGGTCGCGCTGCCGGACGCCGCGGTGGCGGACGTGCGGTGCCGGGTCTTCCGGGCCCGACCCACCGAGCAGATCGCCATGTCCTTCGCGCCGCTGACCCACCGCGTGATGATCCTGGTCGAGGTCGAGCTGGCCGACGGTTCGGTCGGCATCGGCGAGAGCTGGGCCAACTACCCGGCCTGGGCCTGGCGCGAGCGGATCGCCACGATCCACGACGGCGTCGCGCCGCTCCTGATCGGCCGCCGCTTCCCCGACCCGGCCACCGCCCAGCGGGCGCTGCTCGCGGAGCTGGCGCCGCTGGGCCGCCAGTGGGGCGCCCCCGGCCCGGTCCACCAGGCGATCAGCGGCGTCGACATGGCGCTGTGGGACCTCGCCGCCCGCCACGCGGGCACCAGCCTGGCCCGGCTGCTCAGCGCCGCCCCCCGCACCGAGCTGCCGGTGTACGGCTCCAGCCTCGGACCCACCGGCGTCGCCGACGTCGCCTACCGCTGCGCCGCGCTCGGGCTCACCGCGGTCAAGGTCAAGGTCGGGTTCGGCGCGGACACCGACCTCGCCAACGTCGGGACCGCCCGGCGGATCCTCGGCGACCAGGTGCAGGTCTTCGCCGACGCCAACCAGGCGTGGCGGCTGACCGAGGCGCTGGAGATGGTTCCCGCGCTGGCCGACCTCGGCGTCGCCTGGGTCGAGGAGCCGTTGGCCGGCGATCGTCCCGCCGAGCTGGCGGAACTGGGCCGCCGCACCGGAATGCCGCTGGCGACCGGGGAGAACCTCTACGGCGCCGGGGCGTTCGAGCCGTACCTGGAGGCGGTCGAGATCCTGCAGCCCGACCTCGGCAAGGTCGGCGGCCTCACCGAGTACCTGGACGTGCTGGCGGCCGCGACGGCGGCCGGACGCACCGTGAACCCGCACCTCTACAACGGCGCGGTCGCGACCGCGGTGACCGTCCAGGCCGGCGCCGTGTCGCCCGCGACCCGGCTCATCGAGTGGGACATCCGCTCCAACCCGCTGCGGCAGGCCGCCGACGGCCTGCTCACCGCCCACGGCACGGTCCGCGTGCCGGACGGGCCCGGATTCGGCATCGATCTCGACCAGGACCAGCTCGACGCGTACGAGGAGCAACTACCGTGACCGACCCCATCGTCAACGACATCCTCTCGGCCGTCACCGCCGTGCGCGTGGCCGGCCGGGTGGCGGGCGGGCCGCGGCTCGCGGTGCTCGATCCGGCCACCGGCGAGCCGTTCACCGAGGTCAGCACGGGTAACGGCGCCGACGCGGCCGCGGCACTCGGCCTGGCTCAGCGGGCCCTCCCGGTCTGGGCGGGCACGCCGCGCGCCGAGCGGTCGGCGGCGCTGCGGGCCATCGCCGCGGACGTCGAGGCGCTCGCGGCGCAGCCCGAGTGGCCGGCGCTGATCACCCGGGAGAGCGGCAAGCGGCTCGCCGAGTCGGCGGCCGAGCTGGCGCTGACGGTCGCCTACTTCCGGATCATGGCCGACCTGCTGGACCGGCAGGAGGCCGAGGAGCTCGCCGTCGTACCCGGGATCGGGCACCGCGTGACCGCGCGGCCCGCGGGTGTCGCCGCGGTCCTGACCCCCTGGAACTTCCCGGTGTCCATCCCGGCGCGAAAGATCGCGCCGGCGCTGGCCGCGGGGTGTCCGGTGCTGTTCAAGCCCTCCGAGCTGACGCCGCTGTCGTCGATGGTGCTGGCCGCGGTCGTCGAACGGCACGTGCCCGAGGGGGTCCTGTCGACGGTGCTCGGCACTCCCACCGACGTCGTGGACCCGTGGCTCGCCGACCGGAGCGTCGGCGTCGTCTCCTTCACCGGGTCGACCCGGGTGGGGCGGCTGGTGGCCGCGGCCGCGGCGCCGCGTTTCCTGCGTACGGTGATGGAACTCGGAGGTTGCGCGCCCTTCCTCGTACTGCCCGACGCGGACCCGCAGGCGGCCGCGCAGACGCTGCTCGTGGCGAAGTACCGCAACAACGGCCAGTCCTGCATCGCCGCCAACCAGATCTTCGTGGCCCGCGAGGTGGCGGCCGAGTTCACCGAGGCGTTCGTCGCGGCGACCGAGAAGATGGTCGTCGGCCTCCCCACGGACCCGGCCACCGACCTCGGTCCCCTCGCGCCGGCCGCGGACCCGGCCCGGATGGCCGCGCTCGTCGACGAGGCGGTGAGCAGGGGCGCCAAGAAGGTCACCAGCGGCGCCGTCCCGGAGAAGGGTCACTTCGCACCGGCGACCGTGCTGCTGGACGCGCCCGTCGACAGCCGGGTGATGACCGACGAGATCTTCGGGCCGATCGCACCGATCCACGTCTACGACGACCTCGACGACGCGCTGGTCCTGCACCAGGCCACCGGATACGGCCTGGCCGGCTACGTGTGCAGCGCGGACCTCGACCGCGCCCACGCCGTCGCCGACCGGCTCTCCGCCGGGATCGTCGGCATCAACACCGGCACCCCGAACACGCCATGGATCCCGTTCGGCGGCGTGCGGGACTCCGGCCTCGGCTACGAGGGCGGCCGGCCCGGCCTGGAGGCCTTCCAGACCTTCCTGTCCGTCGGCTCGAAGGCCCAGGGATGAGCATGCGCCTGCTCATCGGACAGACCGGCGCACCGACCAGCGTCGTCAACGCCAGCCTCCGCGGCTTCCTGGAGGCGGCGGCCGATCACGACGTGCTGGCGCTGCGGGGTGGCCCGGACGGCCTGGTCGAGGGCCGGCTCACCCCGGTCACCGCCGCCGACGTGCCGGTCGCCGCGACTCGGCACGGCGGTTCCTGGCTCGGCGCCGGCCGGCGGGCGGTCACGGAGGCGGACCTGGACACCGCGCTCGACGTGCTGGCCGCCAACGGTGTCGAGGGCCTGGCCCTGATCGGCGGCAACGGGACGATGGCGCTGCTGCACGCCCTCGCGGAGCGGGCCGCGGCGACCGGGCGCGAGCTGAACGTCGTCGGCATCCCGAAGACCGTGGACAACGACCTGGTCGGCATCGACCACTGCCCGGGTTACGGCTCGGCCGCGCGCTATCTCACGACGATCGTCCCGGACCTGGCCCGCGACCACGCGGCGATGGCGGGCATCGAGCCGGTACGCATCGTGGAGACGCTCGGCCGCTCGGTGGGCTGGCTGGCCCTCGCCGCGACCTGGCACCGCGACGATCCGGCCCACGCGCCGCACCTGGTGCTGATCCCGGAGATCGCCTTCGACCGGGCGGCGTTCCTCACCGCCGTGCAGGACGCCCTGCACGCGCACGGACGGGCGTTCGTGGTCGTGAGCGAGGGCGCGGCGAGCGAGATGACCGACGACCCCTTCGAGGCCGTCAACCACACGCGGATCATCCTCGGCGGCGTCTCCCGAGCGCTCGCCGGGCTGGTGAGCACCGAACTGGAGGTCGCCGCCCGCGGCGAGGTGCTCGGCATGGTCCAGCGCAGCAGCGGCGCGCTCGCCAGCGACGTCGACCGGGCGGAGGCGGCGGAGGCCGGGCGGCACGCGGCGAAGCTGCTGGCCGACCGCGCCACCGGCCTGATGGTCGGCCTGCACCGCAGCGCCGGCGAGACCGCGTACGACCCTGTGCCGCTCACGGAGGTGGCCGGCCGGACCCGGCCCGTACCCCCGCGGTGGCGCACCACCGACCCCGCCGGCCTCGGCGACTTCCACGACTGGCTCTTCCCACTCCTCGGTCAGAACGGAAAGGCATGAAGATGCGGCACAAGTTCTTGAGCGCCGGGTTCGCCCTGGCCCTCGTCGGCGGGCTCGCCGCCGGCTGCGGCGGCGGCGACTCGGGCGGCAGCGCCAACGAGATCTCCCTCGTGATGTCGAACCACCCGTGGCAGAAGGCCATCGAGCCGCTGATCCCCGAGTTCGAGAAGGCCTCGGGCGTCAAGGTGAAGGTGCAGACGTTCGCCGAGCAGCAGGCCCGCGACAAGATCTCGCTGAACCTGCAGTCGCGCAGCTCGTCGATGGACGTCTTCATGACGCTGCCGTCGCGCGAGGGCCTTCAGTTCAGCAAGGCCGGCTACTACGCCCCGCTCGACGACTACCTGAGCAAGTCCGCCGCGTACGACGCCGCCGACTTCCCGGCCGCCGTCAAGACGGGCATGACGATCCAGGACAAGATGATCGCCGCGCCGGTGAACGTCGAGGGTGTCGTCCTCTACTACCGCACGGACCTGTTCCAGAAGTACGGCATCACGCCGCCGAAGACGCTCGACGAGCTGCCCACGGTCGCCGCCGCGATCAAGCAGAAGTCCGGTGGCAAGGTGACGCCGATCGCGCTGCGCGGGCAGTCCGCCGCCCTGCCGTTCACCTTCGGCCCGTTCCTGCACTCCCAGGGCGTGGAGTGGACCAAGCCGGACGGCACCCCGAACTTCGACACGCCGGGTGCCGTCGACGCGATCCAGCGGTACGCGACCCTCGCCAAGGATTACGGGCCTCCCGGCGTCGTCAACAACACCTTCACCCAGTCCTCGGCGCTCTTCGCGGCCGGCAGCGCGGCCATGGAGCTGGAGTCCAGCAACGAGATCAGCAGCATCAACGACCCGAAGACCTCCAAGGTGGTCGGCAAGATCGGCGTGCTGGATTTCCCGGCCGGCTCGGCCGGCTCGAAGTCCACCGTCCTGAACTGGGGCATCGCGATGTCCTCGTACTCGAAGCACAAGGACGCGGCCTGGAAGTTCATCGAGTGGGCGACCGGCAAGGCCACCCAGCTCAAGCTGACCGAGGGCGGCATCGCTCCGCCGCGGACCTCCGTCGCGCAGGACAAGGCGTACACCGACACGCTGAACACCGACACGCTGAAGCAGTGGAGCCAGGCTCTGGCCAACGTGCAGACCAACGGCTCCACCGAGGTGGGCCCGGTCGGTGTCTCCGCCCCGGAGATGCGCAAGGTCGTCGGGGACGCGGTCGGCAAGGTGATCCTCGGCCAGGCGGACGCCGACGCCGCGGCCAAGGAGATCCAGGACGGCCTGACCCCGCTGCTGGCGAAGAACGCCGGATAACGCCATGAGCGACCTGATGACGAAGCGGCCCGCCGCCTCCGGATCCGCCAGCGCGGAGCCGGGGGCGGGGGCGCCGCCCCGGCGTCGCCGCCGCGTCGACCCGACCGCCCGGGGCGTGTGGCCGTTCGCGCTGCCCGCCGTGCTGGTCACGGCCGTGCTCGTGCTGGTGCCGGTGGCGTACACGATCTGGCTCTCGGTCAGCGACCGGCAGTCCGACGGGACGAACGCGGGGTTCCTCGGGTTCGCCAACTACGCCGAGATGTTCGGCAACCCGCAGTTCTGGAACTCGCTGAAGATCACGCTGTTCCTCTTCGTGGTCTGCCTGCTGGTGGAGACCGTCCTCGGGCTGGCCCTCGGGTACGTGATGAGCCTCGACGTGCCCGGCCGGCGGATCTTCCAGGGCATGATGCTGATCCCGGCGATCACCGCGTCGGTGGCGGTCGGCCTGGTGTGGCTGCTCATCATGGACCCGTCGCTCGGCGCGGCCAACCAGATCCTCGCCAAGGTCGGCATCGACCCGGTGGTGTGGCTCGGCGATCCGGACATCGCACCCTGGTCGATCGCCCTGGTCGACATCTGGCAGTGGACGCCGTTCATGGCGCTGATCATCTCGGCCGGCATCCGGTCGCTGCCCGAGGAGCCGTTCGAGGCCGCCGCGATCGACGGCGCGAGCGGCTGGCGTACGGCCTGGAACATCGGCCTGCCGCTCCTGCGCCCGGTGCTCACGGTGGCGATGCTGCTGCGCACCGTGGACCTCGTGCGCTTCTTCGACACGATCTACATCATGACCCAGGGGGGTCCGGTGAACTCCACGAACACCCTCAACGTGTACGGCTACAACGCCGGCTTCGTCGACCACGAGCCGAGCTACGCGGCCGCCCTCCAGATCGCCCTGCTCGTGCTGGTGATCGCGATCGCGGGCGTGTTCACCTGGTTCCGGCAGCGGGCCGCGCGATGACCAAGCGGCTCGGCGGCGTCTACGCCGCGTACCTCGTCTTCGCGGTCGTCTTCTTCGGCCCGGTGCTTTTCATGCTCTGGTCGTCGCTGCGCAACAACGTCGACATCACCGGCTCGCTGTTCAATATCGGGTCGCCGCTGACGCTGGAGAACTTCACCAACCTCTTCGAGCGCTTCGAGTTCGGCCGCTACATCGCCAACAGCTTCATCGTGGCCGGCGGCTCGACCATCCTCGGGCTCGTCCTCGGCGCCCCCGCCGCGTACGTGATCGTGCGCCGCAAGCTGGCCGCGCTCGGCTTCGTGACGCTGCTGGCCCGCATGGCCCCCGGCGTGCTGTTCGTGCTGCCGCTGTTCGTGCTCTCGATCCGCATCGGCGGCCCGGACAGCGTGGCGCTCAACTACACGCTGCTGATCGTCGCGCACCTGATCATCACGCTGCCGCTGTGCATCTGGCTGCTGGTGCCGTTCTTCGAGGAGATCCCGGTCAGCATCGAGGAGTCGACGCTGATCGACGGCGCGAACGCCTGGCAGCGGTTCCGCCGGATCGCCCTGCCGCTGGCGCTGCCCGGGCTGTCGGTCGCGCTCACGCTCAGCTTCATCTTCAGCTGGAACTACTTCCTGTTCGCGCTGGCTCTGGCGAACGAGCGGACGCTCCCACTGACCGTGATCGCGTTCAATTTCATCGGCCAGGGTTCCAACGACTTCGGCGGCCTGATGGCCGCGAGCACGCTCATCTCCGCGCCCGCCCTGCTGCTGACGGTCTTCGCGCAGCGCTGGCTGGTGCGCGGCATCACCGGAGGAGCCGTCAAGTGACGTCCATGCGGGCCCGCTTCCAGGGCAACGGGGAGATCACCTTCGAGAAGGTCACGCTCGGCGACGTCGCGGAGGGCGACGTGCGGCTGCGGGTCGACGTCTGTGCGCTCTGCGGGTCGGACAAGCGGCTGCTGCAGAGCGGTTCGACCGTCGTCCCGGGCCACGAGATCGGGGGTACGGTCGTGGGTGGTGCGCTGCCCGAGGGTACGCGCGGCATCGTCTACATCCCGGTCTTCTGCGGCACGTGTGTGCGTTGCACGGCCGGCCGCACCAACCAGTGCCTGCACCTGTCTCAGCTGGTCGGCTGGCAGCGGGACGGCGGTTTCGCCGAGCACGTGGACGTCCCGGCGCGGTGCGTTCTGCCCGTGCCGGACGACATCCCGCTGTCCGTCGCGGTCCTCGGGCTCGACACGGTGGGCACCGCCGCACACGCCCTGAGGCTGGCCCTGCGTACCCAGGACTCGGTGGAGCGCGCGCTGGTCGTCGGCGCCGGCCCGCTCGGCCTCGGTGTCGTCGCCGTCGCCCGGGCCATGGGGCTCGCCGTGGACGCCTTCGACCCCAACCCCACCCGTCTCGATGCCGCGACCGCGCTCGGCGCGACGCCCGCCGGTGACCTGTCCGCCGAGAACCGGTACGACATGGTCGTCGAGGTCAGCGGCGCGAACGCGGCCCGGGAGACGGCACAGCGGGTGGTCCGGCCCGGCGGCACGGTCGTCGCGCTCGGCGAGTCGAACGAGCCGTACACCATGCCCGCCACGCCGCGCTGGCGGCGGACCGACTGCTACACCGTCCGGTCCTTTTACTTTCCCGTCAACGAGGTCGAGGCGAACTGGGACCTGCTGCGCGTCATGGGCGCGTCGCTGCGCGACCTGATCGTCAAGCCCCTCACCCTGCCCGAGCTGCCCGAGGCGTTCGCCCGCTTCGTGGCCGGCGACTACGTCAAGCCCTGCATCGTGTCGGCGGACGCCCATTCCGTGTCGGAGGTAACCCCGTGAGCCTGTTGATCCTCGCCGTCGACCAGCGTCCCTGGCTCACCCAGGCCCTCTACGGGCACACCACCACCGCGCTGCCCGGCGAGCGCGCAGCGATCACCGACGGCAAGCACATGGTCCTCGAAGGACTGCTCGCCGCCCTCGACGCCGAGCCTCGCCTGGCCGCCCACGCCGGCATCCTGGTCGACGATCAGCTCGGCGCCGGCGTGCCCGAGCGGGCCCGGGCCAACCGGGTGACGCTGAGCATGCCGGTCGAGCGCGGCGGCTGCGACGTGTACGAGACCGAACCGGCCGACCTGCCGGGATTCCTCGCCCACTTCCGTCCCGAGTTCCCCAAGGTGCTGGTCCGCTACAACGTCGAGGGTTCGGCGGCGGACAACCGCGAGCAGCGGTCCCGGCTGGCCAAGGTCTCGCAGGCGGTGCGCGACTCCGGCGGCCGGTTCCTCTTCGAGCTGCTCGTGCCGCCGACGCCCGATCAGCGGAGCATCCCGGGCGAGGTCTTCGACACCGAGGTGCGGCCGGGGCTCATCCACCGGGCGATGGCGGAGATCGTTGAGGAGGTGCCCGTCGACGTCTGGAAGCTGGAGCACCTCGGCGCGCCGGAGCACTACCGGACGGCCGCCGACCTCGCCGCCCAGACCGGCGGCGAGTGCATTCTGCTGGGCGCGAACGCCCCACGGGCCACACTCGACGGTTGGCTCACCGACGCCGCCGCCAACGGGTTCACGGGCTTCGCCATCGGCCGTAGCATCTGGTGGGACTCGCTGCGCGGACTTCTGACCGGTGACCTGACGCGGCCCGAGGCGATCGCGGCGGTCGCTGCCAACTACCGCCACTTCGCAGGGACGTTCCTCCAGTGACCAGCTCTCTTCAGGCCGACCAGCGCGTCGGCGAGGTGCTCTACAAGACGCTCCGCGACCGGATCATCTCCGGCGAGTTGCGGCCGGGCTCGCGGTTGAGCGTCCCGGCCCTCGCCGAGGAGTTCCATGTCAGCCGCAGCCCCGTCCGGGACGCGGTGATCCGCCTCGTGCAGGAGAACCTGGTCGCCGAGACGATGAACCGCGGCGCGGAGGTCGCCCGCATCAGCCGGGCCGAACTGGTGAGCCTGTACGAGGCCCGCGAGGTCCTGGAAGGCGCGGTGGCCCGGCTGGCGACGGAGAAGTACGACGCCTCCCTGCGGCGCAGCCTGCTCGCGCTGCTCACCGAGCACCGCACCGTCGCCGAGCAGGGCGACTTCGCCCGCCACATCGAGCTGGACGCGGCGTTCCACCGGGAGATCCGGCAGGCGGCGCAGAGCCCGGTGCTGGCCCGGATGCTCGACAGCGTCCAGAGCCGCGTCCTCGTGGCGATGCGCTCGACCAGCCTGACCGGTGGGATGGTCCAGGCCGTCCATGACCACCAGGCCATCTTCGAGGCCATCGGTTCCGGCGACGCGGTGGCCGCCGAGGAGGCCGCACGCGCCCACATCCGCCGACTGAAGGAGTTGCTGCGTGCTGCTGACTGAGGCCCGTTTCTTCGGCACCGGCGACGTACGGCTGCTCCGGTCCGAACCGGCGCCGCTCGGCCCGCAGGAGGTGGCGATCGCACCCCTCGCGGTGGGTGTCTGCGGCACCGACAGCCACATCGTCGCCGGCAGCTTCGCGGCCGCGCCGCAGGTCGTGCTCGGTCACGAGGTGTGCGGCCGGATCACCGAGGTGGGTGCGGCGGTCGACGGTCTCACCGAGGGCGACCTGGTCACCGTCGAACCCCACGACTACTGCACCCGGTGCACGTACTGCCGGCTCGGCCAGGAGCACCTCTGCGACGGCAAGCGGGGGTACGGCGTGAAGCTCGACGGCGGCATGACCGAGCGCATGGTGGTGCCGGCCCGGATCGCGTACCGGCTGCCGGATGCGACGCCGCCGTGGATCGGGGCGTTGACCGAGCCGCTCGCCTGTTGCCTGCACGGCATGGACCAGCTCGACCCGCGCTCCGGGCTGCCGATCCTCATCTTCGGCGCCGGGCCGGCCGGGGCCATGATGGCGGCCCTCGCCAAGGCCCGCGGCCTCGCACCGGTGGTGGTGCTGGACCCGCGCGCCGACCGGCGGGCGGCCGCGCTGCGCATGGGTGCCGACACGGCCCTCGACCCGGCGTCGCTGGACGAGGCCGTCGCACTGACCGACGGGCTCGGCTTCCCGCACGTGATCGACGCGGTCGGATCCGGCCGGATCCTGGAGTCGGCGATCACCGTGGCGTCGCGGGGCGGCCGCATCCTCGTCTTCGGGGTGGCCCGGCCCGACGACGAGGCCCGGGTACGCCCCAACGAGATCTTCGCGCGGGAGCTGACGCTCGTCGGTGCGGTGATCAACCCGTACACCCACCACCGCGCGGTGCAGATGCTGCCGACCCTGGGCCTGGACCGCCTGCGTCCGGCGTTCTACGGCCTGGACCAGCTGCCGGAGGCCCTGGAGGCGCAGCGGACCGGCGCGGCCGACAAGGTGTTCATCGCCCCGCACGGAATCTCCGCCGCACAGGGCTGATCGGTCCCGGCACCAGGGCCCCGGCAGGGTGCGCCGCCGCGCGCCCGCCTCCCCTTTGGGCGGCGGGCGCGCAGGCGCCGGTTCAGTAGCAGAAGGTTTCCCAGGTGCCGATCTGCGACGCCTTCGTCCGGGCGCGGAGCATGCCCTGCGACGCGCCCGTGTAGTCCTCCTCCGCCGCGACGAAGAGCCCGTTCGAATTGGCCCGGATCTGGCCGCAGTGGCCCTGCCCCGGCTCGATGTCGCTGTAGAAGAGCTCCCAGGGACCGAGGTTGACCTCGCCCGTCCGGGCCCGCAGCATGGCGTAGATCGTGCCCTGGTACGCCTCCTCGACCGACACGTAGTTGTGGTTGCTCTGCGACCGGATGGTGGTCACCTCGCTGTACGGGTCGCGGCAGAGGGTGAACAGCTCCCAGGGACCGACCGAGGCGGAACGCGCCCGCAGCTCGTACTGCCGGTCGCCCGTGTACTGCAACTCCATCGACACGTACTTCGTCAGGCCATACCGCTTGAACGAGACGTTCTGCCAGCACGGTTCCGGATGCGCCAGGGCCGCCGTCGTCACCTGCCCCGACACTGCCGCCGCCGCCCTCGCCGTGGCCTGCCGCTGGCGTTCCAGCTCCGGCGAACCCGTGCCGGCGGGAACCAGCACCGGCCTGGGCACCGCCGCCGAGCCGGCGCCGGGCGAAGCGGCGTGGACCGCGGCGGGGAACAGCAGGCCGCTCAGGACGACCGCCGCGGCGAGGCCGCCGCGCAGGATGTTCCGGAGCATCGTTCCTCCCGTGTGAAGTCTCACGAGTGCCCTCCCCGTCAGTAGGAGCAGTAGGGCGAGTCCATGATGTCGATGGCGACCGCGTAGCCGTACGGCTCGAGGTACATGAGTTCGTCCGGCTGGATGCAGACCCAGTTGCCGTCCGCGTAGTAGATCTTGGCGCCGTCGTCGTTCCGGCTGTTGAAGACCCAGTCCGCGCCCCGGCTCCGCGAACCGAGCGTCTGGTAGTAGGTGTCCTGGAAGGACGCCGTGGGCGGGTTGCTGTTGTACGGGCTGCCGGTGGTCCAGAAGCAGACCCGGGGATACGTGCAGCCGTATGCCGAGCCGGCGTGCGCCGGGGTGGCCGCGAACCCGGAAGCCGCGATCATGGTGCCTGCGAGGAGCCCGGCGGACACGAGCCGGGCCGTGCGCTTCGCGCGCTGCGAGGTGCCTCCGCGCATGCTGTTACCTCCTGTCTCCGAAGGGGATCGGGCCGGATCGGATCGGCCCGGAAGCCACGATGGCAGGCGCCCGGTCGGCGGCGACAGGAGCTTGACCGGCGGTTGACCGGCGACCGGCCGGACGTGTCCTGATCCCGACTCATGGCACCGGATCGGCGCCGTGGACTTCGATGTGCGCCGATGTCCACGTACCCTCGGGTTCACAGGAGATCGACCGGCGACATCGGCCGGAGGATGCCCGAGGCGGAGACGCGGATGCACATGATCGGCGACGCCCTGCGTGCCCACCGGCGGGCCCTGAACCTCTCGCAGGAGGAACTCGCGGAACGGGCCGGGTTGAGCGTCCGGAACCTGCGGGCCATCGAGATCGGCCAGGTGCGTACGCCCCGGCAACAGACCGTCCGGATGCTCGCCGACGCCCTCGGCCTCACGCCCACCCAGCGGCAGCGGTTCTACGCCCTCGGCGGGGAGCCGGCCGCGGCGTTCCCGGGCAACCCGGTGGCGTCACCACTGCGACCCGTGCCGGCCCAGTTGCCGGCCGACATCGACCTGGTGGGGCGCGGCGACCCGCTCGGCCGGCTGGACCACCTCGTGGCCGGCCGGCGGGCCCGGGCCGCCACGACGATCGTGGTCGTCGGACCGGCGGGCATCGGGAAGACCAGCCTCGCCGTGCACTGGGCCCACCGGGTCCGGGACCGGTTCCCCGACGGCCAGCTATTCGTGGACCTGCGCGGATTCGACCCGCGGCAGCCACCGCTGGCGACGGGGCTGGCGTCGGCGGCCTTCCTCGACGCGCTCGGCGTGCCCGCACCGTCGATGCCGGCCGACGACATCGGGCGCACCGGTCTGCTCCGCAGCCTGCTCATCGACCGGAGGATGCTGCTGGTCCTCGACAACGCACACGACAGCGAGCAGGTCCGTCCCCTGCTGCTCGGCGGGCCGGGCTGCCTGGTGCTGGTCACGAGCCGGGACCGGATGCTCGGGCTGGTCGCCGGCAACGCCGCCCACTCGGTCGAGCTGGGCCCGCTCACCCCCGAGGCGTCCCGGCAACTGCTGGCCGGACGGACCGGCCCACCGGCGCGGGCGGCCGACTCGGTCGCCCTCGACATGATCACCGGCGCCTGCGGTGGCCTGCCGCTCGCCCTCACGGTGGCGGCCGCCCGGATCACCAGCCGGGTGTCGATGCCGCTGCGGGAGATCGCCCGGGAGCTGACCGGGACGGGGAACCGCCTGGACGGGTTCGCCAGTCGCGACAGCGCCACGGATCTCCGGTCCTGCCTGGACGGCTCGTACCAGCTCCTCAGCGAGCCGGCCGCTCGACTGTTCCGCCTGCTCGGCCTGCACCCGGGCCCGGCCACCGCGGTCGCCGCCGCCAGCCTCGCGGGCGTCCCCGTCGACCGGGCCCACCCGCTGCTCACCGAACTCCACCAGGCCAACCTGCTCACCGAGCAGGCCGACGCCCGCTACCACCAGCACGATCTGATCGCCGCGTACGCCGCCGAACTGGTTCGCGCCGACGACCGGCACGCGGGGCTGCGGCGCCTCTGCGACCATTACCTGCACACGGCGATCGCCGGCGCCCGGCTGCTGGAACCACGACGGGAGCTGCCCGCGGTGCGGGCACCCGCGGCGGGCACCGCGGTGCTGCCGCCGGCAACGGCCGAGGACGCGCGGCACTGGTTCGTGGCACACCATCCCACCCTCCTGGCGACGGTACGCCTGGCGGAGGCGCACGGTCTCGCGACCGTGGCCTGGCAGCTCGCCTGGGTCCTGACCGCGTTCCTGTCCCGGGGCGGCCACTGGGCCGACCAGCTCACCGCCCACCGGATCGCCCTGCGGGCCGCCACGGCCGACGGCGACCGGCTCGGCATGTCGTACGCCTATCGGGGCCTGAGCCGCGCCTACCTGCGGCTCGGCCGGCCGGACGCGGCGGAGGCCGCGCTGCGCCGGGCGCTGCGCCTCGCCGCCGAACTCGGCGACCAGAGTGGCCGGGCCCGCGCACACCACGGGCTGTCGGTCGCCGCCGAGAAGCGGAACGACCTGCGTGCCGCCCTCGACCGCAGTCGGCGTTCCGCCGCGATCTTCGGCGCCGTGGGGAACACCAGTGCCCGCGCGGAGGTGCTGAACGGCGCGGGCTGGCTCAACCTGCTGGCCGGACACGTACCCCGGGCGATGCGGCAGATCCGGACCGCGCTCGTGCTGCTGCGGCGCTTCGGGGAGCGGCACGGCGAGGCGAGCGCCTGGGACAGTCTCGGCTGCGCCTACGCCGAACTCGGTCACCGGGAGGCCGCCGACCACTGCTTCCGGCACGCGCTCACGCTCTTCGTCGACCTCGGCGACCGCTACTTCCAGGCCGAGGCGCTGGTGCACCGGGGTGACAACCGGTGGGACTCGGGCGACCGGGCCGCCGCGCGGAGGCACTGGCAGCGCGCCGCGTGGATCCTGGCCGAGCTGCATCACCCGGAGACGGCCCGGGTCCGGCACCGGCTCGCCCGCGCCGACAGCGATCCCCCCTGCGAGGTTCCGGGGGCCGCCGCCGGGCGCCCCGCCGACCGGCGCCGGCGGGCCGTGGCGTCCCGGCGCCCACGAGGCGCCGTGCGCACACGGCGGTTCTCGCCGGTGGTGTGGCCCTAGCGGGTGAAGCGCTACCGGGGCGTCAGCACGCAGAACTCGTTGCCGTCGGGGTCGGCCAGCACCACCCAGCTCACGTCACCCTGGCCGATGTCGATCCGCTTGGCCCCGAGGGAGAGCAGCCGGTCGACCTCGGCCTGCTGGTCGCCGTCGGCCGGCGGGGCGAGGTCGAAGTGCAGTCGCTGCTTGCCGGTCATCGGCATGAACGGTGGACCACCCCACGAGATCTTCGACCCACCGAGCGGAGACTGGATCGCCGTCTCCTGATCCTGGTCCCAGACCAGCGGCCACCCCAGCGCCTCGCTCCAGAAGTAGCCGACGTCCTGCGAACCGTCGCAGGACACCGCTCCGATGAACCCGCAGCCGGCAAGGAACTTGTTGCCCGGGCCGATGACGCAGAACTCGTTGCCCTCGGGATCGGCGAGCACCACATGGTCGTCCTCGGGATCCTGGCCGATGTCGATGTGCCGCCCGCCGAGTTCGAGCGCCCGGGCCACCTTGTGCCGCTGGTCCTCCAGCGACTCGCTGGTCAGATCGAAGTGGACCCGGTTCTGGCCGACCTTCGGCCGCTCGGTCGGCAGGAAGCGGATCCGGAACCCGGTGTCGTCACCGGGCAGGAGCACGAAGCCGTCCTCCGGGTCATCGGCCATGTCCCGGCCGAGGAACCCGGACCAGAACTCCGCGAGGCGCCGAGGCTGGTTCGCGTCGAAGCTCAAGGCGAACAGTTGACAGGTCATCCCTCTGCTCATCTCCGATCCGCTGACCGATCGCTGCCGAACGCATCGCCCGCCGGCTGACCGGCAGCCTAGGGTGAGCCCGCCTCACCCGCAGCCGAGTATTCGGCGCCCACGAGGCCCCCGGGCACCCTCGAACAGCGGTACGGTGCGGCGATGTCCGCCGGTGCCGCACGACCGCTGATCTTCGTCGACATCGACGGCGTGCTCATCCCGCTCCGGGCCCGCTCGACCGGAACGACTCGCCGGTCGAGCGGCGACCTGCCGGATGCTCCCGACGACTCCGGCAATCCACTGCTGGAGCGACTCGATCCCCTCGACGGCCGGCGCCTGCTCGCCCTGTCGGGCGAGCTGGTCTGGGCGAGCACCTGGATGGCGGAGGCGAACGAGGTGGTCGCTCGGCGCTGCTGCACCGCGTCGACCCGCACCTCGGCCTGACCGGCACGGACCTCACGGCGGTACGCCAGTGGCTCGAACATCGGGACGAGGCCGCCTGAGGTAGCTTGCACGGTCATGGCCACGACCGCCGACATCCGGCACGCGCTCGCCGGCCTCGCGGACCCGCGGCGGGCCGAGGGGCTGAGCCGGTTCCTCCAGATGACCCCCGGCGGGTACGGCGAGGGCGACCGGGCCATCGGTGTCTCCGTGCCGGAGCAGCGCAGGGTGGCCGCCCGGTACTGGCGCGACCTGTCCCTGACCGAGGCGGCGGAGCTGCTGACCGATGCCGTGCACGAGGTGCGGCTGACGGCGCTGTTCATCCTGGTGCGGAAGTTCGCCAGGGGCGACGAGGAGGAGCGGGGCCGGATCTTCCGCATCGTCCTGGCCAGCACGGGCCACATCAACAACTGGGACCTGGTGGACTCGTCCGCTCCGTACATCGTCGGCCCCTGGCTGCTGGACCGGGACCGGGGCGTCCTGGATCGGTTGGCCGGGTCGGACCTGGTGTGGGACCGGCGCATCGCGGTCATGGCGACGTTCGCCTTCATCAGGGCCGGCGACTTCTCGTGGACCTTCCGCCTCGCCGAGCGCCTGCTGGGTGACCCGCACGATCTCGTGCACAAGGCGGTGGGCTGGATGCTGCGCGAGGTCGGCAACCGGGACCGGGCGGCGGAGGAGGAGTTCCTTGCCCGGCACTACCGGGCCATGCCGCGCGTCATGCTGCGCTACGCCATCGAGAAGTTCGAGCCGCAGCGCCGACGGGAGTACCTGTCCGGCGCGATCTGACCGGTCCCGGTCCGCACAACTCACGGTTGGGGCTCGCCACCAGGGCGGTTGTTTGTCTCGCAATCGCGACCCTGCTTCGATCACCGGGGCCAACGGCAGGTGGTCTGAGGAGGTGCGGAGCGTGGTGGCCAGACGGTCCCTGGGTCGGCGGTTCGGATGGCTCTGGGCGGCCTACGCGGTCAGCGCCTACGGCTCCGCGTTGGGGTTCGGCGCGATCCCGCTGATCGCTCTGCTGGTGCTGGACGCCAGCCCCGCTCAGGTGTCCGCGCTGTCGGCGGTGGGACCGGCCGTAGGCGCCCTCATCGCGTTGCCGCTCGGGCCGTGGGTGGAGTTTCGCCGTAAGCGCCCGGTCATGATCGCGATGGACCTGGCCCGCTTCGCGGTCATGATGACGATCCCGGTCGCCTACGCCGCCGGCCGGCTCAGCTTCGTCCAGTTGCTGATCGTCTCGGCCGCGGTCGCCGCCGCCAAGATCACCTTTCAGGCGGCCAGCGGCGCCTACCTCAAGGCCATCGTCCGGCCGGACGACCTGCTCGTGGCCAACGCGAGGTTCGAGTCGACCACGTGGAGCTCCATCGCCGTCGGCCCGCCGCTGGGCGGCGCGGCCGTCGGCCTGTTCGGGCCGGTGACCACCGTGGTGGCCGACGCGCTCAGCTACCTGCTCTCCGCGCTGGGCCTCACGGCGATTCGCGACCGGGAGGAACCCCCGCGGCGAGCCGACCGGCGCCGCGTCCGCGCCGGCGAGCTGCTCGACGGCTGGCGGCACCTTTTGACCCATCCCGGCCTGCGCCCGCTCTACCTCAACCAGCTGCTCGTCAGCGGACTGATCATGGCCACCGAGCCGCTGCTGGCCGTGCTCCTCCTCGGCGAGCTGGGGTTCCCGCCCTGGCAGTACGGCCTCGCCTTCGCCGCACCCTGCGTCGGTGGGCTCATCGGCTCACGCCTCGCCCGCCGCGTCGTGGCCCGGTACGGCCGGCACCGGATCCTCCGCACGGTCGGCACGCTGCGCGCGGTCTGGCTCATCGGCCTCGCCTTCGTCCCGCCCGGCATCGCCGGTCTCGTGACGGTGATCGCCGTCGAGGTGGCGATCATCATCAGCATGAGCCTGTACAACCCGGTGCTCGCCACCTACCGGCTCGAACACACCCCCACGGACCGCGTCGCCCGCACCCTGTCGGCCTGGTCGATCAGCAGCAACGCCTGCATCGCCGTCCTCAGCGCGCTCGGCGGCCTGCTCGCCGGGGCCACCAGCCCGCGCACCGCGATCACGGTCGCCGGGCTGCTGATCCTCGCCAGTCCGCTGCTGCTGCCCCGCCGCCCGGATCGCGCCCCGGTGACCGGCCCCACCTCGGCCCGACCACCGGCGGGCGTATCGCCCGGAGCCAGGGCCGGGAACGGCTGAGCAAGCCCTCAGGCCAGCAGCGTCTCCCGCATCCTGGCTCCCAGGTTGATGGCGTCGACCACTCGCGGACCGCTCGGGTCGTGCACGTCGACGGTGTTGTTGCGGCGCATCAGCTCGCGGACGGCCGGTGGCAGCCGGGGAGGATCCTCCATGGTCGCGAGGACCCGCCCGGCGGTCGAGATGAGCCGGGCGGCCAGGGCGGCGGCGTCGGTGTCGACGCGTACCCGCCCGTACTCCCAGCCGGCGGTGGTGAGGTCGAGCAGCTCGAACACGCCGGTCACGAGCGGGATCGGGTCGGTCACTCGGTCGAGCCGGGCCGCCCGTCCGCCGACCACCGTGACAGCCCCGGCCACCTGGGCGTACGGGTGGAAGCCGCCCGGCAGCGCGAACAGTGGCCACCGCAGCGCGTGGCCGGCCTCCTTCCACAGCGGCCGGTAGTTCCGGCGGTGCACCAGAAGCCGGCGCCCCGTCCGCCGGTGCACGTCGTGGGCCTGGGCCAGCAGGTCCGCGTGGGCCTGGTCGGCGACCTCGATCACGATCCGGGTCGCCACCACCAGGCCGTCGTCGCCGTCCAGCTCCCGGGTGACCGCCTCGACCTGGTCGGGGAACCGGATCCGCGCGTGGGCGCCGTACCGGTGCCGGACCTCCCGCAGCAGCGCCTGCTGCCGCTCCGGATCGAGCTGGACCCGCCCGCCACCCAGCAACCGCTGGAGCCAACGCATGTCGCCTCGTTTCAGCAGAGCCGTCCCGGACCGCGGCAATGCTAGTGCGTCGGACCTCTCTCGTATGGTGATGGGGTGGCGGACCGATCCCTGACCCTGATGGCGGTGCACGCGCACCCCGACGACGAGGCGACGAGCACCGGCGGCATCCTCGCCCGCTATGCCGCGGAGGGGGTCACGACGGTGCTCGTGACCTGCACCGACGGGGGCTGCGGCGACGGGCCCGGCGGGGTCAAGCCGGGCGACCCGGGGCACGACCCGCAGGCCGTGGTGGCGATGCGCCAGGCCGAGCTGGTGGCCAGTTGCGAGGCGCTGAAGGTCACGCACCTGGAGACGCTCGGCTACGCCGACTCCGGGATGATGGGCTGGGCGACCAACGACCTGCCCGAAGCGTTCTGGAACACGCCCGTGGCGGAGGCGGCCGACCGGCTGGCCGAGTTGATCCGGCGCTACCGGCCCGACGTCGTCGTCACCTACGACGAGAACGGCTTCTACGGCCACCCGGACCACATCCAGGCGCACCGCATCACCATGGCCGCCGTCGAGCGGACCGGCATCCCCGCGAAGGTCTACTGGACCACCGTGCCCCGCAGCGCGTTCCAGGAGTTCGGCCGCGTCATGAAGGAGATCGGCGTCGAGTTCCCCGAGCCGGACGGGTCGGACGAGATGCCCCCGCTCGGCCTGCCCGACGACGAGATCACCACCTGGGTGGACACCAGCGCCTACGGGGCGCAGAAGTTCGAGTCGCTGGCCGCGCACGCCAGCCAGGCGGAGAACATCTTCTTCCTTCAGCTGGGTCAGGAGCGCTTCACCGAGCTGATGGGCGTGGAGACCTTCGTCCGGGTCCACGACACCACCGGCGCGCCGGAGCGCGAGGACGACCTGTTCGCCGGCCTGCGCTGAGCCCGGGAAGCCGGCACGAGGGCCTCACAGCTCGCCGCGGACCAGCCGGATCAGCCGGTCCAGGACGCGACCCTCGCTGATCCGGAGGCCGTCGTGCTCGTACTCGTCGGTGACCCAGGTGCGCAGGCGGCGCACCGAGCGGGCCGTGGCGAGCGAGTCGTCGGTGTCGACGTACATGTCGTCGTGGTAAACGGCGGCGGCCACGGGGACGTCGTTGCGCGCCAGTTGGTCCGGCTCGTAGAGGTCGGGCCAGTCCGCCCGCTGGGCGAGCAGCTCCGCCGCCTCGGCCAGCGGGGCCAGGGCCGGGTCGGTGGCGAACATCCACGGATAGATCATCTCGCCGGTCAGCAGCACCGGGGCGCCCTCGGCCAGGGCCCGGTCGGCGTCGAACCGCGGGAACTCGGCGCGTACCGACTGGGCCGCCCATCCGGTGCCGTGCGGGGACGCCGACCGCTGACCGTAGATCGACTCGTGCAGGACGGCGTAGAGCGGGCGGCCGGCGAACGAGAGGTGGCTCTCGACCTGGGCGAGGAACGGGTCGGAGAACGGGTGGCCGGGCAGGAGGCTGTCCTCGAGCAGGTAGTGCAGCGTGTGGGACCCGCTGCCGGTGCCCAGCATGATGCCGAGCGCCTGGAACGCCTCGGCGGTCAGCAGCCCGCCGCCGGGCAGCCGTACCTCCTGCTCCCGCAGTCGCCGCACGACGGCGCGGACCGTCTCGGCGTCCTCCGGGTAGCGGGCGTAGTGCGCCTCGACCTTGCGCTGCACCCGGGGGTAGGCGGCCCGGTAGACGGCCTCGGGCGTGCTGCGCAGGCCCGGGAGGCCCCCGGTCACGAAGGCCTCGCGGAGACCCTCGGGCGCGTACGACAGGTAGGTGAGGGTGCAGAACCCGCCGTAGCTCTGCCCCAGCAGGCTCCACCGCCCGGCCTCACCGAGCAGTTCCCGGCGGATCAGCTCGCAGTCCCGGACGATCGAGTCGGCCCGGAAGTGCGCCAGGTAGCGCGCCTGCGCGGCCGCGTCGCCACGCAGCGGCAGCGTGTGCCGGTCGACGGGCGTGGAGCGGCCGGTGCCGCGCTGGTCCAGCAGCAGCACCCGGTAGTCGTCCAACGCCCGGTTCAGCCAGCCGTCGCGGCCCACCGGGCGCGGTGACCGGCCACCCGGCCCTCCCTGCAGGAACAGCAGCCAGGGCAGCGGCTCCCGATCCCGGCGGGCGGCCACGACCTCGCGGGCGTACACCTCGATTCGCTCGCCGGCCGGGTTTGCGTGGTCGAGGGGTACCCGGAAGGTGTGGTCGGTGATGACGGTGCCCGGTTGGCGGTGGGTCGGCACGGGTTCCCTTTCGAACGAGGTGCGGGGCGCTGCGGTCGATTATCGGCGTGCCACGGCGCGCCACCGGCCGCCGGGCGCCCGGCGCCAGGACCAAGGTTCGCAGGTCCCGCGGTGGAAGGGGCCGGGAGTTGGTATGCCTATGGGATGGCGGAGCGTGCGGGCGACGAGCAGCCCGGGGCAGGTGACGACCAGCCGGCGGGTCGCCCCGCCGCGGGGCTGGGCCTGTTGCTGGGCGCCCTGGGGGTGGTCTACGGCGACATCGGCACGAGCCCGCTGTACGCCCTGAAGACGGTCTTCACCCTCGACCGCAACCTGACCCCGGACGCCCCGGACGTGTACGGGGTGATCTCGTGGGTCTTCTGGTCGATCATCCTGATCGTGTCGGTCAAGTACGTCATCTTCATCCTGCGGGCCGACAACGACGGCGAGGGCGGGGTGATGGCCCTGGCCGCCCTCGCCCGACGGGCGCTGCTCAAGATCAGTGCACGGCGCGCCGCCACGGTGCTGTCGCTCGGGGCGCTGGGCGCGGCCCTCTTCTACGGCGACAGTGTGATCACCCCGGCGATCTCGGTGCTGTCCGCGGTGGAGGGGCTGGAGGTGATCTCCCCGACGTGGAAGGTGGTCGTGCTGCCGGCGTCGGCGGTGGTCCTCACCCTGCTGTTCGCCATCCAGCGCTGGGGCACCGGACGGGTCGGCGCCCTGTTCGGGCCGGTCATGCTGCTCTGGTTCACCTGCCTGGGCGTGGCCGGCGCCGCCGAGGTGATCCGGCACCCGAGCGTCCTGGCCGGGCTGTCGCCGACGTACGCGGTCCTGTTCGTGGTCGAGCACCCGGTCATCGCGTTCATCGCGATGGGCGCCGTGGTGCTGTCGATCACCGGCGCGGAGGCGCTCTACGCCGACATGGGGCACTTCGGCCGCGCCCCGATCCGCCGGGCCTGGTTCGGCGTCGTCTTCCCCGCGCTGACGCTGAACTATCTCGGCCAGGGCGCACTGATCCTCGCGACGCCGGAGAGCCGGGCGAATCCGTTCTTCCTGCTGCTCCCGGAGTGGGCACAGCTGCCCATGGTCGTCCTGGCCACCGTGGCCACGGTGATCGCGTCCCAGGCGGTGATCTCCGGCGCGTTCTCGGTGTCCCGGGAGGCCATGCGGCTGGGCTTCCTGCCGCACCTGCGCATCCGGCAGACCTCGCGCCACCAGTACGGGCAGATCTACGCCCCGGGGGTGAACTGGGGCCTGTTCGTGGCGGTCCTGGTGGTGGTGTTCGCGTTCGGCTCGTCCACGAACCTCGCTGCCGCCTACGGGGTGGCGGTCACCGGCACCTTCATGATCACCACGACCCTGTTCCTGGTCGTCGCGCGAGCGCGCTGGCGCTGGCCCACCTGGCGGCTGTGGGTGTTCGGCGTCGTCTTCGGCAGCATCGAGCTGACCTTCTTCACGGCGAACCTGGCCAAGGTCACCCACGGCGGTTGGCTGACGCTGCTCATCGCGGGCGCCCTGTTCACGGTCCTGCTGACGTGGCGGCGCGGAGCCGAGCTGGTGACCGCCCGGCGGATCGAACGGGAAGGGCCACTCGCCGAGTTCATCGACACCCTGCACACCACGAACATCCCGTGGGTGCCGGGCACCGCGGTGTTCCCCCATCCGAACAAGGAGACGACGCCCCTGGCGCTGCGCGCGAACGTCGCGCACTTCCACGTCCGGCACGAGCGAATCGTGATCATCACGGGTCGTACCGCCAACGTCCCGCACCTCCCCTGGGACAAACGCCTCACCATCGACGACCTCGGCGACCCGAACGACGGCATCATCCACATCGACGCCCTCTTCGGCTTCCAGGACCCCACCGACTTCCCCGAGGTGCTCCGGCGGGCGGCCGCCCACCCGCTCGCCAAGGGCGTCAGCCTCGACCTGGACCAGGTCTCCTACTTCGTCTCACGGATCACGCTGCGGTGCACCCGCCGGCCCGGCATGGCCGTCTGGCGCAAGCGCCTGTTCATCGCCCTCGCCCACAACGCCGCCAGCCACACCGAGTTCCTCCACCTGCCCGAGGAACGCACCATCGTCCTCAGCGCCGAGGTCGCGGTCTGATCGATCGGGATCAGCGGTCGCCGAGTGCCGCCCGGGCCGCCGCATCCTGGCGCGCCAGAATGCGGCGCCAGTCCCGGACGATCGAGGGATCGGCGCCGAGCACCTCGGTCTGGACCACGGCGAGCCGGGTGTACGCGATCCGGAGGTACCCGGTGCTCGTCTTGCACCGCGTGTCCGCCCGGGTCGCCGGGTGCGTGCGTACATCGGATCCGGCGGGCAGCGCCGCCAGCAGCCGCAACGGATCCGACGCGGTGATGCCGGTCCGCTGCATGCACCGCTGCCACTCGCGGTTCGCCGCCTGGAACTCGGCGTCCCGATCGAGAAGGTCCCGGGACCGCTGCTCCGCCTCGAACAGCAGGACCCGCAACTGGATCCACCGCTGCCGCGCGTCACCCATCAGCCGCTGCTCGGCCTCGGCGAGGCACCCGGCCCCCGGTCGGGACGCGGACAGCCACTTCCCCCTGCCCACCAGGCGCTTCTTCGGGTCACCGTAGAGCGCCCGGGTGTAGGCCGCCGCATCCGGCCGCTGCTCCTCCCGTACGGCTGGGGCCTCGCCGGTGTCGGGCGAGTCGAGCGACTCCAGGCCGAACGGGCGCGGACCCTCTGCCGGTTGACCCGCCGCTGCCGGCGGTGGGGCGGTGTAGGTGAAGCCCAGCCTGCCCATGCAGAGGCCGACGAGACGCTGCTGGGCGGTGTCGATGCGCTCGTCCGCACTGCTACGCGTGTAGACCAGCCGGTAGATCGGTGGCGTCGTGCGCAGCTGCGCGAGCGCCGGCTCCGGCCGATCGGCATTATCGGCCGGGGCGGCCGACGCCCCGAGAGCCCACCCGGCGTTCGCGACAAGGAGAACGAGCAACACGGTACGGGCGAGCCGCCCGCCCGGCGACCGCCGGCCGCCGGACGAGCCCCGCCCGTCGCCGGTCAGAAGCACCGGATCGAAGTGGCAGGCCGCAGGCGCAGCGAGCTCACCTCGTCTCGCTGACCGACCCAGTTGCCGTTGATGCCGTCGTCCGACAGCTGGGAGGCGTTGACCGAGCTGCCCGGGTTGACGCAGAACACGAGGCCGCCACCGTAGTTGATGTCGTAGTAGTAGTGGCTCTCGTAGCCGCCGGTGCTGGAGTTGCTGGCCGACCACACGTTGTCGCTGACGACCACGCTGGTGCCGGTGAAGTAGTCGTCGGTGAAGTTGCTGTCACTGTTGAAGTACGAATGCCGCGCGCTGCCCAGCCCGGCCACGAAGACGCAGTGGTTGCCCGGGTCGCAGTACGGCCCAGCCGACGCCGGCGCCGCCGCGATCAGACTCCCGGCGACGCCGACGCCTGCGAGACCGGCGGCCAGCCCGAGCCGCTTGAGCATTCCTGTCCTCACGATGTCCCCTCCCGCACATCCATGGAGGCTGATCCCTCCGGCCACCACGGTCACAGCTCGCACAGGGGGCACACCAGGAGAATGACCGGCGACATGACGGCGGAGCCCGTCGCCGGCGAACCGCCGCCGGACCGGGGCGAGAACACTTCGGTCACCGTCGTCGTCACGAGCGGACTCGTGACCGAGACCGACCGCGGCGTGCAGCGCGTGAACGTCCTCGTGACGACCGACGTCAGCCACCGGGAACCGGGTGCAGTGGCTTCACCCTCCGGCGGCAGCCCGGACCTCGTTCTCGCCTGCGGCGAGCCGGACGCGCCCATGATCCGCTACCCGGCCCCCTTCCTCTCGGTCGGCGCCGAGTAGCAGCCGTCCTGCCGCCGGCGGTGTTTTCTCCGGCGCCGGCCTGGGCACGTTGAGTTGATGGACGCCGGGTCGATGCTGGACGGCCGCTACCGGCTGCTGGACCGCCTGGGAGCCGGCGGCATGTCGGTGATCTGGCGTGCCCACGACGAGGTGCTCGGGCGCGACGTGGCGGTGAAACTGCTCTCTCCGGAGCTGGCGGCCGACCCGCAGTTGCTGCACCGGATCCGCGCCGAGGCCCGGTCCGCCGCGCGGCTGCGCCACCCCAACATCGTCGAGGTGTACGACTACGGCGAAGCCGCCGACGGCGACGGTCCGCCGGTGCCGTACGTGGTCATGGAGGTCGTCGAGGGCCGCTCGCTGGCTCAGCTGCTCAGTGGCGGTCCGCTGCCCTGGCGGGTGGCGGCGCTGGTCTGCGCCCAGGTCGCCGCGGCACTGGCCGCCGCCCACCGTCGGGGCATCGTGCACCGGGACGTCAAGCCCGGCAACGTGATGGTGGCGGGCGCCGGGGTGAAACTTGTCGACTTCGGCATCTCGGCGACCTCCGGTGACCCGGACGGGCTGTCCGAGGGGCTGCTGGGCACCCCCGCGTACCTGGCCCCGGAGCGGCTGGAGCGAGGCGCGGTGCAACCGGCCACCGACGTGTACGCCCTCGGGCTGCTGCTCTACCGGGCCCTGGCCGGCCGGCTGCCCTGGCGGGCCTCCACCACCACCCAGATGCTGACCGCCCATCGCTACCGGGAGCCGGCCGCGTTGCCGGACCTCCCCGACCTGCCCGACGCCGTCGGCGACCTGTGCCGGCGGTGTCTGACCAAGGATCCGGCCGAGCGCCCGCCGGCGGCCGAAGTGGCCTCCGTCCTCGGTGCCGCCGCCGGGGTGCCGGCGACCACTCTCCTGCTCCCCGACTCCGCGGACACCAGCGAGCCCACCCCGACCCGTCTCTGGGTGCCGTCCCTCGGCCCGGTGGCCGCCGGCCTCGCCGCATCGCCGCTCGTCGCCGTGCCGCTCGCGGGCTGGCGAGGACTTCCGCCGAGGAGGCGGGCGGCCGTCGCCGGTGCGGTCGCCACGACGCTGCTGGCCGGCGGGACCGCCGTCGCGCTGTCGTCCGGTGGGTCGTCCGGTGAAGACCCCGCCCCGATGCGAACCCCGGCCGCCGTCGTCGGCATCGGTCAGCGCAAGCCGGAGTGCAGCGTCCGCTACGCCCTCGACCGGGTCGCGAACGGCCGGTCCTCCAGCCGGGTCACCGTCACCAACACCGGGACGGTGCCGATCGGCGGCGCCCGACTGGCCTTCAGCCTCCCCGACCGGCAACGCCTCGTGCAGGGCTCACCCGGCACGTGGCGGCAGAGCGGCGACTCGGTGCAGGCGGCCATCGGCGACCTGCCGCCCCGGCGGACCGTCACCGCCACCGTGGCGGTGACCTACCGGGAGGCCACCTCCCTGCCCGGCCAGTTCCGGCTGAACGACACGCCATGCCGCAGCTCGTTCGCCGTGGCCGGGCAGACCAGCCGGCCCACTCCCCGCTCCGGCGCCACGGAGGACGGCAGGAAGGGCGGGAACGGCACGGGCGGGGACGGCAAGAAGGGCGGCAAGAAGAAGGGCGACGACTAGACCTTCGGCCCTTTCACCTGCAGCTATGGACGAGCGGCCCATGCCTGTACGTCCGCGACGCGCCTACGCTCGGTACGGACGCGGCGTAGCGCCTTGGCTGGTGTCTGGAGGCGGGCCATGGTACGCAGAGGTCTGGCTGTGCTGCTGGGCGCGGCGTTGGGATTCGTGGGGCTGACCGGGGTCGCCTCGCCGGCCCGGGCGCTGCCGACCCCGAGCGGTTACTCGATCACCGGCGTCGACGTGTCCTACTTTCAGGGACCATCGCTCGACTGGGCCGCGATGGCCCGGGGCGGCGCGAAGTTCGCCTACATCCGGGTCAGCGAGCAGGACGGCCGCGCGGTTCCGCACAACAATCCCGACCCCTACTACGCCACCAACTCTGCCGGCGCCCGGGCCAATGGCCTGTACACCGGGGCGTACCACCGTGCCCGCCCCGACCTGAGCAGCGGCAGGCAGCAGGCGGACGTCCTGCTCGGCTTCGCCCCGTACGTCGCCGACGGCCGCAGCCTCCCGCCGATGCTGGACATCGAGTGGCCCCGGTCCGACTGGGGCCTCGACGACTGCTACAACATGACCCCCGCCCAACTGGTGGCCTGGGTCCGGGACTTCGTCACCGAGATCGCCGTGCGCACCGGCCGGCAGGCCATGATCTACACCAACATGAACTGGTGGAATCCCTGCACGGGCAGCAGCCAGAGCTTCGCGGCGAACCCGCTGTTCATCGCGAACTACTCCCAGAACCCGCCGCCGTTGCCGGCCGGCTGGGCGTCCTTCACGATGTGGCAGCACGCCGCGGGCGCCTCCGTTCCGGGCTCCGACTTCCCCACACCCGACCTGGACGTCTTCAACGGCGATCACGCCGCGCTGGCCCGGCTGCTCGGCGGCCCCGCGACCAGCCTGCTGGCGACCGTCAACAACCGTTACGTGACCGCGGAGAACGCCGGTTCCTCAGCGCTGATCGCCAACCGCACCGTGCTCGGTCCGTGGGAGCAGTTCGACCGGATCGACGCGGGCGGAGGGTTCGTGGCGTTCCGCGCCCGGATCAACGGCCGGTACGTCACCGCGGAAAGCGCCGGCGCCGCACCGCTGATCGCCAACCGCACCGCCGTCGGCCCCTGGGAGAAGTTCCGCGTCATCACCAACACCGACGGCACGACCAGCCTGCTGTCCAACGCCGACAACCGGTACGTCACCGCGGAAAGCGCCGGCACCAAACCCCTGATCGCCAACCGCACCGCCATCGGCCCCTGGGAGAAGTTCCGGGTCGTCACGCCGCCGGCCCCGGTCAGCCTGCTCGCCGTCGCGAACCTCCGCTTCGTCACGGCAGCCGGCGGCGGCGCCTCGGCCCTGATCGCCACCGGGACCATGACCGGTCCGGCGCAGCAGTTCGACCAGATCGACGCGGGCGGCGGGTTCGTGGCGTTCCGCGCCCGGATCAACGGCCGGTACGTCACCGCGGAAAGCGCCGGCACCGCACCGCTGATCGCCAACCGCACCGCCGTCGGCCCCTGGGAGAAGTTCCGCGTCATCACCAACACCGACGGCACGACCAGCCTGCTGTCCAACGCCAACAACCGGTACGTCACCGCGGAAAGCGCCGGCACCAAACCCCTGATCGCCAACCGCACCGCCATCGGCCCCTGGGAGAAGTTCGTCCCGATGACCGGCTGACCGCCTACGACTCTCCAGGGTCGATCGGGAAGCGGCCGCGGCGCCACTGGAAGTGACGACCGGCCTTCAGGTGGTCGACGACCGCGCGCTGGAGCACGGTGCGGCGCGGCAGCTGGTCCAGCGGCGTGGTCAGGGTGCGGAACACGAAGCGCAGCACCTCGACGTCGCCGTCCAGCCCTTCCGGCTCCTCGTAGGGCTCCAGCTCGAACCTCCGCTGGAACCGGGCGATGTTGGAGTCCCCGGGCAGATGTTCCAGCAGCTGCGGGTCGAGCAGCCACGAGCCGCAGGCGAAGGCCGTGTAGCGCTCGTCGGGAAAGTGGCGCGGGAAGAACGCGCGAGCCTCGTCGAGCGACGCCTCGACCGCCTCCGGGGTCAACGGCCCCGAGTCGGGGATGTGCAGGTCGATGGCGTTGCTGTCGCCGCGCTGGTGCTGCAGCCGGCCCAGCTCGTAGAGGCCGCCGCGCGTGTGCAGGGTCAGCCAGCTCTGCATGACCGGCCAGCCCTCGCGGTGCATCCGCCGGTCGATCGCGAGGTTGCGGCCCAGGTCCGCGAGGGTCGCCCACGACACGGCATCGGGGACGCCGTGGTCGCGGTGGTACCCGCGGACGACATCGACCAGTGCCAGGTACGCGTACACGTAGAGGTGGCGCCAGGCGGGGCCCCGGTCGCGTGGCAGCGCCGGACCGGGCGGCAGCCAGCCGTGGCCCCCGAGATCGGCACGGACCAGGGCGATCGAGCGGTCGAGCAGCCAGCGCAGCTCCGGCGTCCACAGCGCGGAACCGGCGTCGGGCCAGCCTGCCATGATCTCGGCGGCGTCGTCCGGCCGTACCGCCAGCCGGTCGAGGATCGACGGCACGTCGGCCCTGGCGGGCAGCGGAGCCGACGGCCGGTCGCCGGCGAGCCGGTGTACGCGGTCGACCTCCTCGACGGGTACCCCGAGCCGGGCGGCGGTGTCGTCCAGATCCACGCGGACGACCCTACCGACCAGCGGGGGCCGCGAGGTAGGCGTCGGGGCGTGCGGTGAGGCATTTTCGGGTACGGATGCGGGACGCGGCCGGCCTCGCCGCTGTGTGCCCGGTGGGAATGTCAGGTGAGGTCGCGGCGCATGGGGAGGACGACGGCGATCAGGGCGGCCGCGAGTGCGTACCCGGTGAGCAGCAGCGCGCCGGCGGCCGGTGGCAGTAGCTGGACGGGGGTGCTGCCGAGCTGTTGTGACATCGCGTCGGCGAGGTAGGTGAAGTCGGTGAGGGCGGCGGTGGCGCCGCCGGGAAGGACCGGGTACAGCGCGTTGACGCCCGGGATCATCATGAGCACGGGTTCGCCCAGGTACAGGTAGCCGATCACGATGCAGAGGGCCACGACCTGGTTGCGGAGCAGGGCGCCCACGCCGACGCCGATCAGCAGATACACGACCATGGCGAGGCCGATGCGGGCGAGCAGGGCGAGCACGGTGCCGGCCGGAAGGCCGAGCGGGACGCCCCGGGCGGCGGCGACCCCGAAGAGCGCCCCGGCTGCCGTGCCGGCGAGGATCAGGCCGTACGCCAGCCCGGCGATGCCGTAGGCGCTGAGCTTGGCCACCAGGACCCGCCATCGACGCGGCGCGAACAGGAACGTGACGGCGGCCGTGCCGTTCCGGTATTCGGACGTGACGGCGAGGGCGCCGACGGCGGCCGGCACGAAGGCGGTGTAGCCGAGGATACCCAGGATCGAGCGGACACCGGTTTCCGTGTCGAGGCCGGGCATGGGTGGGTCGAAGTTCTCCGGCCCGGCCAGCGCCATGGCGCTCATCATGCCCCCGCCGAGCAGTGCGGCGGCGAGCAGTAGCCCGCACCACATGCGGGTGGCGAGCAGCCTGCGGACCTCGGCTCTGATCAGGTGACTCATGGCATGGCCGCCTTGTCGGAGGTCAGGTGGAGGAAGAGTTGTTCGAGGCTGGTGTTATCGGTGACCAGCTCGTGCACCCGCAGCCGGTGCGCAGCGGCGAGGTCGGCCACGTCCGGTGAGTCCAGCCCGTGCACCCGGAGCCGACCGTCGCCGACGGCTTCGACCTGCGGTGCGTCGCCGTCTGGTCGGCCGCCCCGCAGGACGGCGGCCAGACGGTCGGCGTCCGGGGAACTCACCAGCACCGCCGGCGGTCCGGCCAGCCGCGACCATGGCCCGGCGGCGACGAGTTCGCCGCGGCGGATCACCACCAGGTTGTCGACGAGCTGCTGCATCTCGCTGAGCACGTGGCTGGAGATCAGGACGGTCCGTCCCTCGTGGGCCAGCCTGCGCAGGAACCCGCGTAGCCACCGCAGGCCCGCGGGGTCCAGGCCGTTGCTCGGCTCGTCCAGCAGGAGCACCCGGGGATCGCCGAGCAACGCGGTGGCGAGGGTGAGCCGTTGCCGCATGCCGGTGGAGAATCCGCGAGTGCGGCGGTCGGCGACCTCGCCGAGGTCGAGCAGATCGAGCAGCGCGGCGACCCGACGGTCCGGATAGCCTCCCATCGCGGCGTAGACGCGCAGGTGGTCGCGGGCGGTGTGGCCGGGGTGGAACGCGTTTCCGCCGAAGACCGCCCCGACGGTGCGGGACGGCTGCGGCAGCCGTGCGTAGGGCAGGCCGCCGATCGTCGCGGTGCCGGAGGTGGGCGACACGAGGCCGGTCAGCATCCGCATGGTGGTCGTCTTGCCGGCGCCGTTCGGGCCCAGGAACCCGGTGACCACACCCGCGTCGACGGTGAAGGTCAGCTCACGCACCGCCGTGGCCCCGCCGTACCGCTTGGTCAGGTGCGAGACCTCGATTGCGAGGCCGTCACCACTCATGCCCGGGCCGCCATCGCGCGTGCGATCGCGTCCGCGACACGGGGCGCGGCCGGGTCGGAGAGCACGACCTCGTCGAACCGGCCACCGGTGGCTGCCTGGTCCAGGACGAGGTGCAGGCCCGGCTCACCCCGGCGTGCTGCCACGAGCTGACGGGGACCGCCGAACAACCCCCACACACCGATCTTGAGGTAGCCGGACACCACGACTCCGCGCCGGCCGCCCCGCGCGAGGCGCAGCGGGTCGGCCACCAGGACCGCGTGCCGCACCCCGTCAACCGGAACCGCCAGCCTCTCCCGCCCGGTCCAGATCCGCTCCCATCCGGTGAACCGGATGTCGACGAGTTCGTCGGTAACCGTGACCGATGCCATCAGCCACTCCCTTCCGTCGTGCCGGAGCCCTGTTCCCGTTCCGGCGTCTGTTGTGGGGTGTCGCGGGCTGCCGGCTGGTCGGCCGGCAGCAGGATCGTGGCCAGCAGCCGAGGCACCCTCCCCTTGCCGGGCTCGTTACGCAGCAGCGGGCCGACGACCCGGTTGAGGTCGGCGGCGAACGTGGCCAGCTCCGCGTCGGTCAGGTGGAGCACGAGCTGCTGGTAACCGACCCCGTCGGCGGCGAAGTCGATGTGGTCACGGGCCAGGTAGCGGGAGAACTCCGACAGCAGGCTGGACACGAAGGCGGTGAAGTAACGGGCGTGGTCCTCGGGCGTCGCGGTGGCCAGGGCTGCGGCATCCGCCGTCGCACCGTGGGCCGGCAGGGCGTAGACGCGCTCCAAGGCGCCGCGGATCCTGCGCTCGTCCACCACCTCGAGCAGGCCCGCCTTGACCAGCGTCGCCAGGTGCCGGTACAGCGTGGCCTGCGGGACGTCCGGCAACAGCGCCGCCAGGTCGTGCGTGGTCAGCCGCGCACCCGCGACGGCCCGCAGGATCCGGATGCGCACCGGATGCAGCGCCAGGTCGGCCCACCGTTCCCTCGACATCTCCACGCGCCAACGATATCACTATCGAGAACGATAATGTGCGGCGCTCTCTCGCTCCTGCGGCCGAGCCGGCGACTGGTCATCGACGGATGTCCGGCACATACTTCTCATTGACAGGGCCGCCACACGAGGTGCGGCGGATCGGTGCGGGCTACCCGGAGGTGGTCATGCGCCCAGCGGCGAAGGTTCGCGCCGGTCTGGTCGCCGGGGCGCTCGGCCTTGCCCTGGTCGCCTGCCAGTCCGCGCACGCCCCCACGCCCGGGCCGTCCACGCCTGATGCGGCACGTTCGATCCGGCCCGCGCCCGGCGGATCGGGTGGCGGATGGGTCGCGTCACCGTCCACATCGACCGCGCCGCCGAAGGTCCCGGGCACGTCACTCGCACCGGCACCGTCCGGGCCGGCCCCGACCAGGTGGGCCGGCCTGACCGGGCGGCAACTGGCCGGGCAACGGATCATCTACTCCTACCCCGGGTTGACGCCGCCCGCGAGCCTGTTGCGGATCATCCGCGCCGGTGAGGCCGCCGGGGTGATCTTCTTCGGGGAGAACATCGCCAGCAGCGCCCAGATCGGTTCGGTGATCGCCCAGCTGCGCCGAGCCCAGGCGCAGAGCCCGGTCCACGTGCCGCTGCTGCTGATGGTCGATCAGGAGGGTGGCCTGATCCGGCGGTTGCCGGGGGCGCCCGCGCTGTCCGAGAAGCGGATCGGCCGGTCCGCCGATCCGGTGGCCGCGGCGACCGCGGCGGGCACCGGAGCCGGCCGCACGCTCGCCGCCGTGGGCATGAACGTCAACCTCGCCCCGGTTCTCGACGTCTACTCCACCGCGGGCAACTTCATCGACCAGTACCAGCGCTCCTACAGCGCGGACCCCGGCACCGTCGCACGCCTGGGGCGGGCGTTCATCACCGCCCAGCAGCGCACCGGCGTGGCCGCGACCGCCAAGCACTTCCCCGGACTGGGCTGGGCGGCAACGGCACAGAACACCGACACCGGGCCGGTCACCCTGCCCCGATCGCCGGCCACGTTGCGCGGGACCGACGAGTTCCCGTACCCGGCCGCCGTCGCCGCGGGCGTCGACCTCGTCATGGTGTCCTGGGCCATCTACCCCGGGCTGGACCCGAGCCGCCCGGCCGGCCTGTCGCCGACCGTGGTCCGGCAGGAACTGCGCGGCCGCATCGGGTTCACCGGAGTGACCGTCACCGACGCCCTGGAAGCCGGTGCGCTGGCGAACTACGGCAGCACCGGCCGGCGCGCGGTCGCCGCCGCGGCCGCCGGCATGGACCTCATCCTGTGCTCCGCCCGGGACGTCGGCCAGGGCCAAGCCGCCACCGCCGCCCTGGTCGACGCCCGGACCGGGGGCCGGCTCGACGCCGCCGACTTCCTCGCCGCGGCGGATCGGGTCACCGACCTGCGGGCCCGTCTCCACTGACCGCCTCCTGAGGCGGCCGTCCGCCGCGGCTCCACCCGCGGCGAACCGGCCCGGGAGCGTCGACTCTGCACGCCTCAAGTAATGCTCAAATCCAGTTCGGCCGATCCGTCGGAGCGACGAACCTGCATACGCTCACCGCACCAGGCTCACTCACGGTCCTCCCCGATCCCGTCACGGCGGCGACCACCGTCGTGCACGGGACGACCCTGCGCGAGCTCGGCATGACCGTCGTGGCGGGATCGGCCCGACCCGCAGCAGGGCCGGCCGCCACGTCGACCACCCGTCGCAAGCAGAAGGAGGGGAGAGATGAGACGCATACAACGACGCATTGCGCTGCTCGCGCTGCCCACGCTGGTGGGAAGCGTCCTCATGGCAACCGGGCCCGCGGGTGCGGATCCCACGGGGTCGGCAGCCGCGGCCGGCTCAGGACGATCCGGCCTCGAGGCTCCCGAGGCCGCACGCCTCGTACGCATCAAGCTCACCGGCGCCGACATGCTGGACAAGGTGGCCGCCGCCGGCTTCGACCTCGAACACGGCCTCAAGCGCGTGCCGACCGGCATCGAGGGCGAGGCGGTGGCGACCGCCGAGCAGGTCGCCGAACTGGAGGCGCTGGGCGTCGAGATCCTCGGTGACGGCGAGGGCTTCGCCTGGAGCGAGGAGGCCGACGGCGGCCTCCAGGCCCTCCGCACGAACGCCGTCCAGCCGCTCGCTCACGAGGAGACGGTGCGGATCGCCCGTGCCGACTGGTTCACGACGAAGGGCCAGGGCTTCCTGTACGTCGAGGCGCGGACGACCGAAGGGGCGCAGACGAACCCGATCGTCGGGATGCAGCTCGAGAACGACTCGGGCCCGGGCACGGCGTTCGGCTCCGCCCGGACGATGAGCCGGTTCGTCGACTCCGGGCAGTACATGTTCCACCGGAACCTGTTCAAGCTCGGCACCCGCCCGAGCCAGATCCGGGTCACGAGCTCGACGGGGGGCGTCACCACCGCCTACGTCTCCAACTGGCTCGAGGACGGCGCGCCGCCGCTGACCGCGAACCCCGCGTACAAGTGGGACTTCGTCGACGGTTACCGGCACCCGCAGCAGCTCTTCAGCCGCGCCGAGGAGATCGCCCGCCAGTACCCGGACATCGCCGAGATCGTCTACCTGCCCAACAAGACGAACGGCTACCAACGGAAGGCGCAGGCCACGATCGGCGGCACCGGGCAGAGCGCGGTCGTCGTCAGCTCGGCCGCCTGGGGCCACGAGGGCGGCAACGACATCACGGTCGAGTTCGTGGACCGGCCGGGGGCGAACCTCCCGCTCGGGGTCGAGGTCACGGGCAAGGCGATCCGCGTCCTCCTCGCGAAGGACGCCTCCGGTGCGCCGTCGAGCACGGCCACGCAGGTGGCGGCGGCGCTGGAGAGCCAGTCCCAGGGCCTGATCGACCGGGCGCACCCGTACCGCACCAACACGGGCACCGGCATCGTGGCGGCCACCCCCGGCCCGGTCGCGCTCACCGACTTCCTCGACCAGAAGCGCGTCGGCGCGCCGGAGGGCGAGGTGCCGCGCGGGCCGGCCACGATCCCCGTACTGCGGATCGGCAAGCACCGCGACGGCAGGAACCCGGGTGTGCTCATCCAGGCGCAGGACCACGCCCGCGAGTGGGTGCCCGCGACGACCAGCCTGGAGTCGGCCGAGCGTCTGGTGCACAACTACAAGTCCGACTGGGAGACGAAGAAGATCGTCGACAACACCGACGTCTTCTTCATCCTGTCCAACAACCCCGACGGGGCGAACTACAGCTTCTACAACTTCGCCTCGCAGCGCCGGAACATGACGAACCACTGCGCGGACGACAACGCCGATCCGGCGCGGCGCAACTCCTGGGGCGTCGACCTGAACCGGAACTACCGGGTCGGGTCGGCTCACGACGGCTACTCGGGCGGGTCGAACAGCTGCGTCAGCGACACCTACCAGGGCCCGGAGAAGCTGTCCGAGCCGGAGTCGAAGAACATCATCTGGCTGGTCGAGAAGTACTCGAACATCAAGTTCATGATGTCGGTGCACTCCAACGGCGGCCAGCTGTTCTGGCAGCCGGGCGCCTACATCGCGGACGGGCGGATCACCACCCCCCGTCCGCCGCTGGGTGACGAGGCGTTCTACTGGCAGTCGGCCGCCCGGATCCTGTCGCAGGTCAAGGCACACCGGCAGACCGTCGTCACGCCGGAGAACGTCGGCGGCTCGTCGGACGTCCTCTACTCCTCCGCGGGCAACGTGCGCGAGGACCTGTACCACAACTACGGGATCTACGCCTTCGGCTGGGAGGTCGGCGGCTCGATCTACAACCCGGCCACCGGCAACTGGCAGGGCGGTTCGTTCCAGCCGGCGTGGGTGGGGAACCCGGACCTCGTCAGCGGCCACTCGGAGACGATGGAGTACGCGAACGGCATCATGGAGATGTTCCGGATCGCGGCGGACTGGGGCAAGGACCACCAGAAGCCGACGTCGCAGCTGGTTCCCGGCGGCGCGAAGTACTCCGGGCCCGTAGACGTGCGCTTCGAGACGAGCGAGCCGGCCACCATCTACTACACGACGGACGGCAGCCGGCCCACCCTCGAGTCGCCGCGCTACGCCGCGACCGAGTTCCGGGAGCCGGGGCAGGTGTTCCACGTGACCGAGACCACCACCTTCCGCTGGTTCTCGGTCGACAGCGCCGGCAACATCGAGCAGAACTACGACCCGTCGAAGACCGACAAGCGCAACAACTACCGCACGGCGACGATCACGATCGAGCAGTAGTCAGGCGCCACGGCGCGTCGTCCCTGATCATCGCCTCGTCAGTGGGGGTTTCGCCCTCACTGGCGAGGCGATGGTCGTGACTGTCCGCGTCCTTTCGGGAGTTCGGCTTCCCGCCGTGCGTCGCGGCGCTCGGCCTGTGGTTCCTGCTGGGTGCCGTCGACGTCCTCCGGCCGGCCCAGGCCCTGACCCCGTACTCGACCGTCCGGGCCCGTCGCTGAGCCCGTAGCCGTCATCAGGCGATTCAACCTCCGCACAAGGTTTGTCCACACCTCCACCGGCAGCCTCTGGTGCAGATATCCCGGACGCCCGGGACCACTCTCACAGGAGGTTTCCATGCAGTTTCGGCGAATCGCTACGGTGGGCGCCCTCGCCTTCGGTGCGGTGCTGACGTTCGTCGCGCCGGCCTCGGCTGCCGCGCCGACGGTCCAGGCCGCGGCGAGCCCGCCGTCGGCCTGCTACGGCGGCTACTCGTTCGACGGCGGCGCCTTCGCCTGCTTCGCCCCCTACGGCGAGCACCTCTGGGTCTGCGACACGGGCAACAACCATCACCCGGTGGTGAACTACGCGATCAACGGTGGCTCGTGGAGCGGCAACAAGCACTACTACCCCGGCTACGGCAACTGCGTCGACATCGACCTCGACATCGCGGAGTCCGGCTACATCACGTTCACCGTCGCGAACTACGAAGGGTCCACGTTCGTCAGCGGAAGCCGCGTCTTCGAGGTTTCCGCCAACGGCTGACGCCGCCGGTTCAGCGGGCCCCGCGACTCCTCGGAGTCGCGGGGCCCGTTTTTCGCGTCCGTCCCAGAACGTAGGCGCAGGACCTTAACTATTCGAACTCGTAAATGTCACCGGGTACACTGGAGAGGTTTCTTGAGCAAATCTTGAATCGCCTGGTCAAGCCGGGAATGGACGACCGCGGGGGACGGTGTCGGTGAAGTTCAGGCTGCTGGGCGAGGTCGAGGCGGGAATCGACGGCGAGTGGGTCGACCTGGGTCACGCGCGGCAGCGCAGCGTCCTGGCGGTCCTGCTCATCGAGGCGAACCGCGTCGTACACGTCGACCAACTTCTCGACCGCGTCTGGGCCGAGAATCGTCCGCAACGTGCCGTGAACTCGCTGTACAGCTACCTGTCCCGGCTGCGGTCCTGCCTGGCCGGCGCCGAGGGCGTCCGGATCTCCCGCCGATCGGGCGGCTACCTGCTCACCGTGGATCCGGCCGCGGTGGACCTGCACCGGTTCCGTGAGCTGGTCACCGGGTCGGGGACCGACGACGACGACGAGGCGGCGCTGCGCCGCTTCGACGAGGCCCTCGGCCTGTGGCGCGGGGAGCCCTTCGCCCGGCTGGACACCCCGTGGCTCAACGAGATGCGGGAGGCGCTCACGCAGGAGAGAATCGCCGCCGAGCGGGACCGGACGGATGTCGCGCTCCGGCTGGGCCTGCACGCGTCGGTGCTGCCCGACCTGTTGCGGGAGGCACCGGCCCACCCGCTGGACGAGCGTCTCGCCGGGCAACTCATGCGCGCCCTCTACCGCTGCGGCCGGCAGGCCGAGGCGCTCGATCACTATGACCGGCTCCGGCGTGTCCTGGCGGACGAGACCGGTGTCGACCCCGGGCCCGATCTGCAGGCGTTGCACCTGGGCATCCTCCATGGCGAGCCGGCCCTCGCCGCGCCGGCGACCGGGACGGCGCCGCCCTTTCCGACGCCCCGGCAGCTGCCGGCGCCACCCCCTCTGTTCACCGGCCGCGTCCGCGAACTGGCGACGCTGTCGAACCTCCTGGACGGTCCGGCCGGCGACGCGGAGGCCGTCGCCGTCGCGGTGATCGGCGGGATCGGCGGCATCGGCAAGACCTGGCTGGCCCTGCGCTGGGCGTACGACAATCTGGACCGCTTCCCGGACGGCCAGCTGTACGTGAATCTCCGCGGCTTCGACCCCGCCGCCGAGCCGGTACCGCCACCGGTCGCCCTGCGCGGCTTCCTCGACGCCCTCGCCGTGCCGCCCAAGGCGATTCCGAACGGCCTGGACGCGCAGGCGGCCCTCTACCGCAGCCTCATCGCGGGCCGGCGAATGCTGATCGTGCTGGACAACGCCCACGACACGGCGCAGGTCGTCCCGCTGCTGCCGGGCAGCCCCACCTGCACCGTGCTGGTGACCAGCCGCCGCCGTCTCGGCGGGCTCCTCGCGCAGGGGGCGCAGGGGTTCACCCTGAACGTGCTGACCGACGACGAAGCCCACCACCTGCTGTCCCGCCGGTTCGGGTCGCGACGGGTCGCGGAGGAACCCGACAGCGTCGCGGCGCTGCTGGCCCGGTGTCATGGGCTGCCGCTGGCCCTGAGCATCGTGGCGGCCCGCGCGGCGATGCACCGGGACCTTCCGCTCCGGGCTCTCGTCGAGGAGTTGTCCGAGGAGGCGACCCGGCTCGACGCCCTGACCACCGGCGACCTGACCGCCGACCTGCGTGCCGTCTTCGCTGCCTCCACGCGGGCCCTGCAGCCCCGGGCGGCCCGGGTGTTCCGCCTGCTCGGTCTCACCCCGGGCCCCGAGGTCAGCCTCGGGGCCGCGGCGAGCCTCAACGACCTGCCCGCGCAGCAGACCCGCACGCTGCTGCACGAACTGCACGAGGCCCACCTGGTGCACCAGCAGACCGCGACGCGATACCGCCTGCACGACCTGGTTCGCCTGTACGCGGCGGAGCAGGTCGAGCGCGATCTCCCGGAGGCCGGGCAGGCCGCCCTGCGTCGCATGCTCGACCACTACCTGCACACCGCACACGCGGCAGCGCGCCTGCTCGACCCCCTGCGCGAGCCGATCACACTGCCGCCCACGGAGCGCCCGCCCACCCTCGATCCGGTAGCCGACCAGGGTCAGGCCCTGGCCTGGTTCCACACCGAGCACGCCGTCCTGCTCGGCATCCTCGGCCGGGCGGCGCAGGAGGGCCTCGACGCGTACACCTGGCAGTTGGCCTGGACGCTGGAGAGCTACCTCGACGAGCAGGGGCACTGGCGCGACTGGACGACGACCCAGCGGGCGGCGCTGCGTGCCGCGTGCCGCCTGGGCGATCGGCGCCGGCAGGCCTGCTCCCACCGCAGCCTGGGGGTGGCCCACACGCAGCTCGGGGAGCTCGACGAGGCCCACCGGCACCACCGCCAGGCGCTCTCGCTGTTCGAGGAACTGGGCGACCTGGTGAGCCAGGCGCACACCCACCGTGGGCTCGGCTGGGTCCACCACGAGCAGGACCGGTGGTCCGATGCGCTCCACCACAACGAGCTGGCCCTGGAGCTCTACCGGCAGGCCGGGCACCGGGCCGGGCAGGCGCTGGCCGTCAACAACGCCGGGTGGCTGCACGCACAACTCGGCGATCACCAGGCGGCACTGGCGTACTGCCGGCGGGCCGTCGAGCTCAACCAGGAGATCGGCGACCGGCATGCGGAAGCGGGCGCCTGGGACAGCCTGGGTTACGCATACCACCACCTGGGTCGGCACGCGGATGCCAACGCCTGCTACCAGCGGGCTCTCGACCTGGTCCGCAGCTTCCGGGACCGGTACAACGAGGCGGAGATCCTGACGCATCTGGGGACGAGCCATCGCGCCGCCGGCGACATGGGCCCGGCACGGGACTTTCTGGGGCAGGCGTTGACCCTCCTCCGCGAACTCGACCATCCGAACGCCGATCAGGTGGCCGAGGCGTTGCGCGAACTCGACCGCGCCGCGGCACGGTGAAACCGTATTCACGCAGGCCCGTTCAACACGCGTTCAAGAACGACCCGAGCCCCCGTGCCGAAGCTTTCTGACGTCGATCTCCATCACTCAGAAAGCCCGCCCGATCGGGGACCCGACACCGGCTCTGCGCCCACGGACAGAGCCGGTGTCGTCCTCGTCCTCAGGTCAGTCGCGCATACCACTGGGCGCCGGTCACCCGGATCCGCGTGGACTGCTTGCGATTCCACTCCACCCGCATGCCGTGCTCGCGCAGTACCGGGAAGACGACGTCGTCCAGCAACCGTTCCAGGTCCGCCTGATAGCGGGCCTGTTGCTCGGCCTCCGGCAGCGCGGCATAGGCGGCCTCGTCGAAGTCCGCCGGCGGATAGGCGCCGTAGCCGAGGTAGACCTCGCCGTCCTCGCTCGCGACCAGCGACTCCGTGTCCTGCTGGTGGTACCAGAGGTATCCGTGCCAGTGCCGGGAGTCGTCCCGCTCGTCGTGGATCTCAGCGGCCGCGCAGGTGCCGCAGCAGCTGAAGTTCTCCCTGGCCAGCACACCGAGCCCGGTGAGGTCGTCGAAGGCCCGGGTGAGGTTGCTCCGCACGTCACCCCACTGCCGCTGCTGCTCCCGCCGGGCGGCCAGCGCCTTCTCGTGCGCCGCTCGGAGTTCCTCGTCGGAGGCGCCGTGGCGCTGCTCCTCGTCGTCGAAGAACTCCACGAACTCGTCCGGGTCGTCCTCGCCTCGCACGATCCAGTCCCAGACCTCGCGCTCGATCTCCCCGCGACCCGGCTCCGCGATCCGCTCGGTCAGGAACCGGACGCCCTCCGGGCGATCGTTGTATCTCCATGCCGTCACGGCGCCGATCCTGACAGGAGGCTCTGACACCTTGCGCCGGGCCGTGGACGACCGGTGATCGCGGGCAGGGGCGGCGCCGCCGCGTCGCGCGCCGTCAGTCTGCGGGTGCCGGCTCGGCGGGCCGCCGCGTGAAGAAGCGGACGATGTCGTCGGCCGCGGTGGGGGACAGCATCATCGCCTGAACCCGTGCGGACATGTGGGCGATCGGCTCGATCCTGGTGAACATCGCCTCCTCGTACGCCCGGATCGCCGCGTCGGGGTCGGCGGGATCGGTGGCGAGTTCGGCGGCGAGTTCGGCGGCGTCGAGCATCGCCTGGTTGGCGCCCTCACCGACCGGCGGCATGAGGTGCGCGGCGTCGCCGATGAGGGTGATGCCCGGCTGGTGGGCCCAGCGTGCACCGGCGGGCATCGCCTCGATCCGGCGTGGCGCCGGCGGAGTGTCGCCGGCTTCGATGAGTGCGGTGAGGCGGGGGTCCCAGCCGTCGAACATGTCCAGCAGAGCGCGCTTGCTGCGGTAGGTGTCCAGGTGACGGCCGTCCGCGGGTAGGGAGATCCCGACTCGGATGCTGCCGTCGCCGAGGCGTTGCGCTGCCAGAATCCGGCTCACGCCGATGCACCAGAGGTTTCCCGGGCCGACCAGCTCGGCGAGATCCGGGTGGCGCCGGTCGGCGTCGCTGATGCCCAGCTCGACCAGGGTGGCCACGGGAGACAGTGCCGCGTCGGTCAGCAGCGACCGGACGACCGAGCGGGCGCCGTCCGCGCCGATGAGAACGTCGCAGTCGGCGCGGTGACCGCCGTCGAACGTCAGCCCGAAGCCTGCGCCGGGTCGTGGCACCGCCGCGACGAGCCGGTGCCGCCACATGACAGTGCCGGCGGGGAGTGAATCGAGCAGAAGATCACGCAGCGCGCCGCGGTCGATCTCGGGGCGTCCGGAGAACGAGCCGGATTGCGGCTTGTGGTGCACGAGGGTGCGTCCGGCCGGATCGAGGATGCGATGCTCCTCGCCCTCCGGCCGCGCTTCGGACCGGAAGCCGCCGGCGAGACCCGCATCGGTCAGGGCCCGTTGCCCGGACTCCGGGTGCAGGTCGAGCGAGCCGCCCTGCGAGCGCGCCGATCGGCTCGCCTCGCGCTCGTAGACCACGGCGCCGATGCCGTGCCGGTGCAGGATCCGGGCCAGCGTCAGGCCGCCCAGGCCACCACCGGCGATCGCGATTCGCATCAACATCTCCGTTACCGTACGCTGTATCTCATGGATACGCCGTACGGTAGCGCACCGCTGCCCGTCTGGGAACGGCCCGAGCCCCAGCCACGGACGGCGCCGGTGCCGCTGAGCCGCGCGAAGATCGCCGCCACGGCGATCCGGATCGCCGACGCAGACGGCCTCGACGGGCTGTCGGTACGCAAGATCGCCAAAGAGCTCGGCGTCGGTCCGATGCGGCTCTACGACTACGTGGTCAACAGATCCGAACTGCTCGACCTGATGGTCGACGCCGTGTACGCCCGGATCGCCGAGGCCGGCCACCACGCCGAGTGGCGCGCCACGGTGCTGGCCATCGTTCACCGGACCCGCGACGTCGCCCTGGAGCACGAGTGGTTCGCCGACCTGCTCGGCGCACGGCCACACCTGGGACCCCACGCGCTCGCCGTGGCCGAGTCGACCGCCGCGGCGCTCAGCCAGGCCCCTGGCGTACGCACCATCGACGATCTCCAGCGGGCCCTGGGCGCCCTCAACGCGTTCATCGTAGGAGCGCTCCGCAGGGAGATCACCGAGCGGCGCACCGCCCGGTCAACCGGCACCGACGAGTCCGCCTGGCAGGCCGCTCTCGGGCCCTACCTGACACGCATGCTCGAAACAGGCCGCTACCCCACCGTCGCCCGGCTGGTCATCGACGGCGCCCACCTCAACGCCGAGGAGACCTTCCACCACAACCTGACCACCATCCTGGACGGCATCACCGGCCAGCGCTCCTACTCGGCCCGCAACCGCCGATTCGAAGGGTGACGGCAGCACTCGGCCCAGAGGCCGACTTCTGTCAGCGTTTCTGCTACTGCCTGGTTCGCGCAGAGATCACCGGCCACCGAGCCGAATCGGGGTAAGCCCGGCTGCACGCGCCGCTGACGGAGCGGCCGTCAGCCCTCGATGAAGCGGGACCGGACGATCGCCGCCAGCTGGGATCGTGAGGAGATGCCCAGTTTGGGGAACGCCTTGTAGAGGTGGTAGCCAACGGTCCGCGGGCTGAGGAAGAGCTGGGCGCCGATGTCGCGGTTGGAGGCACCACCGGCCGCCAGCCGGACGACTTCCCGTTCCTGGGGAGTGAGCACACTGAGCGGATCACCGGCCTTGCGCGGCGCAGCCGGCACATCCCCGGTCGCACGCAACTCGGCACGGGCCCGCCGGGCCCACAGCTCCGCACCGAGTCGATCGAAGATTTGCAGTGCGCCGCGTAGCTCTGCGCGGGCGTCCGCCCGCCTTCGGGCCCGTCGCAGCCACTCGCCGTAGGCAAGCCGGGTCCTCGCCTGTTCGTATGGTTGGTCGTCGCTCGCGTGGAGACGAGCGGCGTCCACGAAGTGCGCTTCGTCCTGGTCGACGAGGGCCCGGCAGCGTAGGGCGATCGCGTCCGATGCCGGTTGACGGACCTGCCGCGCCCACGTCAGGTAGCGATCGAGCGGCTCCTTCGCCCGGTCCGGCTGGTCACTGCGGACGGCTGCCTCGACCTGGTCAGCGGCGCAGAGGACTCCGATTCCCACCGGCGGGACGGCCTCCAACTGCCGCAGGGCGGCGTCCGGGTGTCCCTGGGCGAGTTCGAGCCGGCCGAGCGCCCACCGCCCGATGGTCGCGGCGAGAACCAGCCCTTGTTCGTCGGCGCGCCGAACGCCTTCCTCGGCCTTCTCGCGGCATCCCGGCACATCCGCCTGGTGGGCGAGCACCCAGGCGATACAGCACGTGAGCTGGGTGACCCGCTGCTCGTGACCCAGATCCGTCGCCAACCGCAGCCCCGCGTCGAGCGTCGCCAGCGCCTCGCCGTACCGGCCGAGCAGCCCTTGTGCGAACCCCTGGTCCTGCAGCGCGAACGCCAGCCAGCCAGCCATCCCGCTCTGCTGGCATTCCGCCACGACACGTCCGGCGATCTCCTCGCAGAAGGCGGCACGGCCCGCGGGGAGGCAGACACCAGCGGTGAAGGTGAGCCCCGGCACGCCCAGCTCGGCGAGCGCAGGTGCGTCGAGTACCTCGGTGATGAGCTTGATTCCGCCGGGGATGTCGCCGCGCAGCAGCCGGGTCAGCCCGATCGCCTGGCTGACCAGCGGCGAACCGGGAAGCGCGTGAAGCGTCGCGGCTGCCTGCTCCGCCAGCCGCGCGTCACCGGCGAACCAGGCGCAGCGAACGGCCTCCACCAGCAGCCAGCTGGCCTGGTCGGTGGCGTGGGCAGCGACGCGAGGGACGGTGTCCATGATGATTCGGCCCGCCGCCAGCGGGGAGCCCAGCTCGAATTCGCGATGGGCGCGCACCTGGGTGAGCGCCACGATCATTGTGGGCTCGTTCACGTCGGGGGTGGCGTTGTCGGCGAGTGCGGCGGCACGGCCCATCAGGCCGGCGTCGCTCGCGGCCAGCGCCGCAGCGGCCAGCCGCGCGGATCGGCGTACCGGCTCGGCGGTGAGCTCGGCGGCCCGTTCGTAGGCGGCCGCCATCGCGGCGTGACCGCCACGCGTGCGGGCTCGACCCGCCGCCTCCTCCAACTGTTGCGCGACGTCCTCGTCGGGACCGAGCGCGGCGGCGGCCAGGTGCCAGGCCCCCCGGTCGGCGGCATCCGGCGCGGTCGTACTGCTCAGCGCCTCGGCAAGAGCTCGATGTACGGCGAGACGTTGGCTGACCGGGGCCCTCTGATAGGCGGCAGCCCTGATCAGGGGATGACGGAAACCGACGGTCGACCCCCTGATCTCGATCAACCTGCTCCGCTCGGCCAGTTCGAGACCGTGGAGCGAAGCGCCGGCAGCGACCAGTGTCGCGAGCTCACCTGAGCCGCCCGCCGCCGCGATCAGTAGCGCGGTGCGCGCGAGCTCGGGAAGCTCCGCCATCTGCGCGTGAAAGGCCTCCTGGACACGATCGGCCACGGGCATCGCGCCCACCGGCGACAATCGTCCCGCCCGCTGTTCGGGACTGAGCGCGGCGGGTAACTCGATGAGCGCCAGCGGGTTGCCGTCCGACTCCTGAATGAGGCGCGCCCGTACCTGGGGTGGAAGGTCGACGGGCAGCAGGGCTGCCGCCGCGGTGCTGTCCAGGCCGTCCAGCCGGAGTTCGGGCAGTCCGGTGGCATGGAAATCCGGGCGAGCGGCGAAGATCATGGCGACGCCGTCAGCCTCGAGTCGGCGCGCGGCAAACACAAGGGCGTCGAGGGACGCCTGGTCGAACCATTGCGCGTCGTCAATGAGACAGATCAGCGCACCGTCCCCGCCCACCTCGGACAGAAGGCTCAGCGTGGCCAGTCCGACCAGGAACCGGCTGTCCGGCGGCGCGTCGCACAATCCCAGGGCGCCGCTGAGCGCGGTGGCCTGCGCGTCGGGCAGGGCGTGAATCCGATCGAGGCCACTTCGCAGGAGCAGGTGGAGTGCGGCGAACGGCAATGCCGCCTCGGACTCGATACCGACGCCGCGTAACACCCGCATGCCGGCTGCCTGCCCGGCGGCGTACTCCAGGAGCGCCGACTTGCCGATTCCCGCCGGACCACGGATCACCAGGGTGCCGCTGCGGCCGCTCCTGACATCTTCCAGCAGCCGATCGATCTTTGCCTGCTCCTTGGCCCGCCCGTGCAACACGACTGGCAACCTACCGTCACGACGACTGATTCGGGATGGCGCCGATCTCCGTAGCTTCGTGACCAGACGCACGTCAGCACCACGAAGGGACCTCCGATATGGCTACGATCGCCAGCACCGTCCAGACCGCCGATGACGCCAAGCTGCTCCGCTTCGCCCTCAAGCAGGACGCGATCGGCTCGGGCGCCAACGGGGTCGTCTACCTCGCTGTCGCAGCGATCTTCGGCAAGATGTTCGGCCTGCCCGCCGCCTTCCTCTACCCGATTGGCGCGTTCCTGGTCGCCTTCGCCGCCACGCTGCTGTTCCTCGCGTCGAAGCCGAAGGTGAGCAGGCCCGCCGTAGGTGTCGTGATCGCTGCCAACACCGCATGGGTGATCGCGAGCGTGGAGTTGCTCGTCGCCGGGTGGTTCCCGTTGACCGGCCTCGGCACCGCATTTGTGATCGCACAGGCGGTAGTGGTCGCCGGCTTTGCCGCTCTGCAGCTTGCCGGGCTCCGCAAGGCGGTCTGAGTCCGTCGTGCCTCCGGTGCCCGCCCGTGACGGGCGGGCACCGGTGGTCAGGGATCTCCGACGTCACCGTTGCCTTGCCCGGCACCTGCCGGACCGCGCTCAAACTGCGACGCGAACAACCCGGTGAGGCCCGTGCAGCCGAGTCCGCGAAGGTCTGACCGCGTCGGCGCACCGGTGGGTGTTCAGTGGTTCTGGGTTACCTGGAAGCAGGCGACGTCGTACTGCGCAACGGACTTGGGGTTCTTCGAGTTCTGCGGCTGCTCCCCCGCGTAGTGCGCCCCGGCGATGCCGCCGTCCGGCCTGAACGGGGAACCGGGACCGGGAGCCTCGGCGGAGTGACCCGGCCTCGTCGTGGCGCCTTCGTCGCCACACTCCTTCGAGGGCTGGCCTGTTCCACCGGGGGTATGGGGGTTGGCGGCGAATGCCGCACCGCTGGTCGCTGCGAACCCGACCGCGAGTGCGGCACTGCTGGCACAGACCAGCGCAACACGTACAACAGTTCTCATGTCTTCCTCTCATATCGTTGGCAGCCGTCGTTAGGGAGTCCGGGTTACCGGGGCTGCCGAATCAACAGCACCGCCGGTGAGCTGACGGACGGCAAGGCCGCCGGCCACCTCGCCGCGTATGCCAGCAGGGCCACCGACGCCACCCACCGCCTCACCAAGACGGCGAACCCGCGGCGGCACATCCGCAGTCACCACTGCTGACGCATGACAGAATGCTCTAAACTGGGCAAAGGTGGCAGGACGGGCGAGCCGATGACGACGGGCAGGACCGCAGAGCTGCTGCGGAAAGCCGGGGATCCACAGCGGGCTACGTTCCTGGAACTCTTCTTCGACCTGGTGTTCGTCCTCGCGCTCGCTCAGCTCTCGCGCGGCCTGGCCGAGGATCTCGGGTGGAGCGGCGCATTCCGCACCCTGGTGCTGCTGGGAGCCATGTGGTGGGTCTGGTCCAGCACCGCATGGCTGACCGACCGGACGGACCCGCAACGACCGGTGATCCAGGCGCTGGTCATCGCGACCATGGTTGGCAGCCTGGTCATGGCGGCCGCGGTGCCGGAGGCGTTCGGCGACACGGGCCTGATCTTCGCGGGCGCCTACGTCGCCGTACAGCTCGGCCGAGGGCTCGTGCTCGCTGTCGTCCTGCGTGGCCACGAACTGCAGCGCCACAGCGTGCGCGGGTTGTTCTGGTACGGCCTGTCGGCGCTGCCGTGGATCGCGGGGGCGCTCGTCAACGGCACGGCGCGGGGCGCGTTGTGGGCCCTCGCGGTGGTGCTTGACCACACGGCGGGCAGGATCGGCTTCCCCACCCCGGGGGCGGGCCGTTCGCCCAGCCAGGACCTTGTGATCTCGGGCGAGCATTTGTCCGAGCGCTACCGGCAGTTCTTCATCATCGCGCTCGGCGAGCTGATCCTCGTTACCGGACTGGCGCTGAGCAGCAGCGGCTTCGCGCCGGACCGGAGCGCCGCGTTCGCGGTGTCGATCGCGACCACCGTGCTGCTGTGGCGGATCTACATCTACCGCGCCGGGCAGGTCCTGGCGGGAGCGATCGCCGCGTCTGCCGACCCGGTCCGCCTCGCCCGATCGGCGTCATACGCCCACCTGGTGATGGTGGCCGGCGTGGTCGCTGCAGCCGTCGGCGACGAACTCGTCATCGCCCACCCGCTCGGGCACACCCCACCGGCCTGGATCGCCGTCATCCTGGGCGGACCCGCGCTGTACATGGCCGGGCGCGCCCGCTTCGAGCACGCGGTATTCGGCCGCGTGTCCCGGTCCCGGCCGATCGGCGTCCTCGCACTGGCCGCCCTGGCACCGGCGATGCTCCTCCTGCCGCCGGTCGTGGTCGCCGCCGCTGCCGCCCTCGTCCTGACCGGGATCGCCATCTCGGATGCGGCCCGCGCCCGCGGACACCCGCCCGAGGCGCCGTCACCACCCGGCTAGCGGAATTGCCACCTACGTCTTGAGGCTGTTCCGCCACACAGATCCTGGGACCCGACACGGCCCACGACCGGGTGTCCAGTCTCTGTGCCTCTGACGCTGTGTCGACAGCTGGCGCGATCAGCGTCAGCGAACACCGGCACCGTGATCGTCAAGGCGCGGCTCCGTGCACTGCGGTGGGCGATGCCGTTCAGCCGGTTGCCGACGACGGCTTCACCACCTGGTACATGGCGTGGTCCTGCCACCGGCTGGCGATGTTGAGGTACTCCGGCGCCATGCCGAACTGCACGAACCCGTTGCGCTCCAGCACCCGCTGCGACCTGGCGTTGTGCAGCAGGGTTTCTGCCTGTACCCGATGCAGCCCCAACTCATCGAACGCCAGCCGCACGATCTCCCGAACCGCCCTGGTCGCGAACCCCTGACCGTTGTGGCTGACGCTCACCCAGTAGCCCATGGCGCACGACTGGAACGGGCCACGCACGATGCCGTTGAGCGTGATGCGGCCGATCACCCGACCGGAGTCGTCGAGGATGACGTGGGGCAGTTTCGATCCCTGCTCGTACTGCTGGAGATCCGCTTCGATGACGGCGCGCTGGCCCTCTGCCGTGAAGTAGTCCTCGCTACGGATCGGGTCCCACGGCGCGAGAAACTCACGGTTGGCGCGGAGCACCTCGGCCAGGGCCGGCGCGTCCTCGGAAGTGATGAGTCGGGTGATCTTCACCCACCCATCGTTCCAGGCCGGCATCTCTCCTGCCTGCCCAGGCTTGGCCGGGCCACGATCGCAGGTCAATGAAACAAGTAGCCGAGAAGGGTTCACTCGGTCATGCGATGGACCTCCGATGCTTGGGAAACAGCCGGCGAACGCTCATGGGTCTCACCATGCGGCGGACGGGTGGGCGGGCGCTCGTCACACAGGCTGCAGCGCCGAGATGTTCAGTGACCGAGCGGGCGGTAACGGAGGTGAACGACGCCGTTCTTGAATCGGCGCTCGTCGAGGAGGGCGAAGTTGTGGCGCACGCCGGTGGGCAGCCCCGGCTTGCCGCCTCCGACGGCCGTGGGCCAGACCAACAACTGGCACTCGTCAACCAGTCCAGCCCGCATGGCTTGCGCCGCCAGGTTGGCGCCTCCAATGGTGATGTCGCTGCCGGCGGTGGCCTTCAGCTGGTGTACGGCGGCGGGGTCGAAACGGCGCTCCAGGCTGGTGGCGGCTGTTGACACCTCGGTGAGAGTCGTGGAGTAGACGATTTTGTTCGCCGCTTGCCAGGCGCTGGCGAAGTCAGCCATGAGGCCGGACTGCGCGGCTAGAGCAGGGTCGGTTTCCCAGACAGCCATCATCTCGTACAGGCGCCGCCCGTAGAGGAACGTACCCACCGACCGCAGGAGGTCGGTGGTGAACGTGAATACCTCGTCGTCGGGCGGGAACCAGGCGAAGACTCCGCCTTCGTCCTCGATATAGCCGTCAATCGACACGTTGGTCACGTAGATCAGCTTTGCCATGCCTCTACCTCCGGTGCACGTAGGACCCGATTGGGATGTCACCCTCGCCTGCCAGCTGGTGGAGCATCACGTCTGGTTCGGGACCGGGCAGACCTCTCCGCCTCTCGCCCCTTCTACGAACGACTCGGCCCGGATCCGACGCCATCCCGAGAAAGAGTTCCACGGGATCGTCGACTGGTCGGCGCACGCCAGCGCTGTCCGCTTCGAAGACCACTCTTCGCCGGCGACGCGCTGGTCCTCGTCACCGGCCTGCGCAAGGGCGAGGCACTCGGCCTGACATGGGAGGCCGTTGACCTCGACGCCGGAGAGCTGACCATCGGCCGCCAACTCCAACGAGTCCGCGGCCAACTCCTGCATCGCGACACCAAGCCCCAAGCATCCGACGCCCTCCCCCTGCCCGACATCTGCCTGACCGCCATCAAGCTCAGACAAGAACAGGAGGCAGGAGCAGCGCGATCACCGTCCACGACGCCAGACGCACCTGCGCCACCCTGCTCGCCGACCTCGACGTCCAGTGGGATCGAACCAGTGACCTCTTCGGTGTGAATGTTGATCTCGCCCGCTGCGGCGCTTCAGCCGATGCCACCGGATGCTGTCGCGTGCCAGCCGGTCACCGTCGAAGATCGCCTAACGATGGATGACCGGACCTCTTGCTGATTTCTTGCTGACGTAGCGACCCACCACGTCGAGCCTGGTGGCCTAAACAGCCGGCGTCGCGCAAGACCCGCCCGCCGCTTCGTGCGGGCCTTGCAGCGGCGAGTGCAACCACTCGTAGGCATCGACGGGCTGGCGCCTACCGGCCATCATGGGGCAGTGACCGATACTCAGCCGCGCCCCTCCGCGTCGATCCCCCATGCCGTCCTGGCGGCCGTGGTCACACATCTCCTTATGCTGATCTGGCTAGTCTCATCCCTCGCCGGCTACAGCCTGTTCGGCGGCGCCTGGACGGCAGCCCTCGCGCTCTTCCTGTCCGTGAGCATGACCCGTCACGTCCTCGACCGCTTGAAGGAACGGCTACCCGCCCGGGTCAATCGGATCAACGACCTGCTTGGCAAGGCCCTGGTCGTCATCTTCGCGGGCTGGGTCGGTCTCTTCCTCGCTACCCTGATGTTTTGATGACTGGTCTGATCGCCGCAGTCCCACCTGGCTGCCATCCCGACCCCACCAGCTGCCGGGCTCCATCGACGAAAGCGTCATGATCTACCCCGCAGCGCGCGCGTAGTGGCCGGGGATAGGTTAACGTGGCCGCCGAATCATTCGGCGGCCACGTAACTATTGCAATTAGAAGCTCATCGCGTTACAAGTGGTCAGTACTGGCCAGCCACGCAGTTACTCGCCGCGCGTCCACATTTAGCGAATCCGGTAACGTTGTGATCGACATCCACGGCGTAGACGAAGATGTCGGTGATTCCGCCTGACCAGTCACTACCATCAAGCGCGATGTTCTTGAGGTCGTAGATCCTACCGGTGGACCCTGGGCGCACGCAACCGGTAGAGGATGGGTAGTCGTAGGAATCCACATAGGAGCTTCCCTGCATACCGATGACCGTGAACCGGCCGCACTCGTTAGCCGCCACATAGAAGGCGACGTTAGTAAGCGTTGCCGATCGGTTGTACCACGCGAGCCCACCCGTTGCCTGCGCGGCCAGCGCGCCCGCACCGTTCGCGTGAATCGCCTTAGCAGTAAATGACGAGGGTGCCGCCTGCGCAGCGACGCCGAAGCCGAAAACGCCAGCAGCCATTACGCTGGCTGAAATGCCCACCCGTGCCAAGTTCCTGACGAACACGTCATCCCCTAACGATGGCGCGCCGTACGCCCCGCGGTGCACGGCATCGCCTAGAGTCTATGCAAAGCAGTTACCCGCGTACAAGATCAGGAAGAGTACTCGCCCTAACGGACTTCTCGGTCGAGCTGCTGGCGGCGCATCGTGAGGCGTACCCAGCCGGCCCTCGGGATGAGGTGTTCACCAACTCGTCCGCCGGTCCGCTGCGTCGAACCCTGTTCCGGGCTCGCGTCTGGCGTCCGTCGCTGGTCCGTGCCGAGTTGCTCGGGGAGGTAAGCCGCCTGGGCCACTTCAAGTGGCGGGCAGCGTGGGTCGACCCGGAAGGCGTCAAGTGGAGCGCGGAGTTCACCACCGAGCGGGAAGCGGTCGCATACGTGGCGAAAATGGCGCCGGGTGGGCTACGTTTCCACGACCTACGCCACTCGTATGCGACCGAACTGGTGTCGCGCGGCGTCCCGGTCAACGACGTCCAGGCCGTGATGGGCCACGCTCAACCTCTACACCCACAGTCAGCAAGAGAGGCACCCTCTTCCGAGGGTGCCTCTGCTGCTTATTCGTGGTGGGCGATACTGGGATCGAACCAGTGACCTCTTCGGTGTGAACTCTCGGCGAGCGGGTCGGATCTGGCTCGATGCGAGGTCAGAGGGCCTGCTGGGGCGCTTCTCGGCTCGGTTCGGCTGGCACGGCTGCTGTACTTCGGTGCTGTACTGCTGGCATCAGACGACGCGCAGTACGCGGACCTTCGGGCGCTCGTTTCTCAGGTGGCCTTGCTTGTGCTGGCGGACCTGCTCGTCCCAGACCTTTTGGTCGTAGTCCGGGTGGGGTGGGATCCACTTGTGGGAGCCGTCGCTGTAGTGGAACTTCTCGTCGCCGGGTCGCAGGATGCTCATCGGGTCCAGCCGAGGAATCGGTGGTGCAGGTGGCCGGCGGGGACGCGGGTCAGGTCCTGGGCGGCGTCAACGAGTTGGGCGGCCAGGTAGAGGGCTAGCGACACCGAGGCCTGGTCGTACTCGGCTCGCAGCTCCCGCCGCCGGGTCTGGCATGGCCACTCCCCCGCGCAGCCGCCGCACGTCCACGAGGGCCTGACCGGGAGGTGCGCCGTCATCGCCGGCCGTCCTGGCTGGGCCAGTGGCCGCGGTTGATTGGGATGCGGTGACGGCTTCGGCACGGCAGGGTCGCGCCGCAGCGGCAGACGTGTCGCCAGTGCCGCCACGACCACACGGGCCGATGGCGACGGGCGAGGGTGAGCGCCGCCGCCAGGACGTACTCCTCGTAGGAGACCCGCTTCATCGGCTCGCCGGAGCCATCAGGGTCACGGACCGCCGAGTCGGGTAACCGGATGGGTTCACTGCCGCCTCCTCGTGCCGCAGGTGTCCGGAGGCGTGGATGCCCGACCGTGGGGGATGCGCCGGACATCCACGCCGGCGAGGACGGCCCACAGCGCCAACCGGGGGAATCGACCTCCTCGGCAACCTCCCACAGGTACCGTTGGGTAGTCAAGGGCTGGTGTAGGTGGTCTACTCGTGTTGCCAACCGAGGGGAACACCGTGCCACCGCGTTACCGCTACGAGCAGATCGCCGACGACCTGGCCGAACGCATCGCGTCCGGCGAATTCCCGCCGGGTTCCAAGCTGCCAAGCCGGCGGGAGTTGATCGAGCACTACGGCGTTACCGAGCCCGTGATCGACCGCGCCATGCAGGTGCTACGGATCAAGGGGATGACGGAGACCTTGCCAGGCGTAGGCGTCTTCGTCGCCGAGTAGGCCCTTTCTACAGCCAGACACAGCCGGGAGCCCTCGCTTGTAAGGCGCTTCCCGCAAGTGTCGGAGTGTCCGCTGACGGCCGCCGGGTCCAGACCGGAGGGGAAAACCGTGCGAGCGCGTACGGCCACGGCCGCCAGCGTTGAGGTCAACCGCTGATGTCAAGCCGCCCCCTGTCACAACCTCAGGCTCGCCGACCCAGCGTGCGACCATTGCTCGGTGCCTGAGCAGCCACCGATCGACATCTTCCAACGCCTCGCCGACAACATCCGTGGCGAGCTCGTGGCCATGAACGTCCCGCTGAACCTACGGCTCGACGACGCGACGTTGGAGAACGTCGCCGAGGCCATCGCCACCAACATCACCTATGCGTTTGACGTCACGTGGGCGCCGAAGTGGGTCAAGGCAGGCCAGCCGCACAGGTGGCAGGAAGACAACTCCGGCAGCAGGATGTATCACGTCGAGTGCCTCGGCTGCGGCACAGTCTTCGGAGAAGCATCGGCGGAGGCAGCCGAAGCGTCGTACCGCGATCACCAGCGCCGCCTTCACTCTCCCGATCCAACGGCCAACGACGCTTCGGTGTGAACGCGGGTGGGGGACATCTTCGGATGCTGTCGGTTGCTGTCCTGCCTTGCACAGCAAGGCTTGTCAGCCGTCCTGTGTCTTCTGATGCCAGCCGTTGCTGTTGCTGTCGCTGCCTCCCGGCTGCCTCGGTCAGCTTGTCTGCTACTTCGCGTTGAACTGCCGGCGGGCCCGTGGCCTGTCAGGCGAAGTTGGTCAACGACGCCTTCCTAACCGAGGTGGCTGGCGCGACTCGGCTGGGCTCCACACCCTGGCTCACCAGCAGCCGACCATGGCAGAGTCCATGCCATGAAGGTCCGTGGTACAGCGGTGGCGTGCGACGAGTCGGGTTCGGACGGAGAGCAGCTGGTTCCGGCGACTCACCCCGTATTCGCCCTCGGCAGCGTCATCCTGACTCATGGTCAGGCGGACAGAATCATGGCCGAGGCACGCGAGCGGACGGGCAGCCAGGCCCAAGAGTTGAAGGCCAAGAGCGTGGTGAGAAATGACAAGGTTGTTCGGTGGCTAATGGGCTCCGAAAGCCCTCTCCTCGGCAATGCCTGCACGTATCTCGTGGAGAAGGACTACTTTATCTGCGCCAAAATCATTGACCTGCTCGTCGAGGAGGTGTTCTACGGCAAGGGGATCGACATCGTCCAGGGCGGCGAGGTGCGTCGGATGGCTCAAACGCTCTACCACCGCGGACCCGAAGTGCTAGGGCAGACCTGGCAGGAGCTGCTAGCGGCCTTCAACAGCCTGCACCGCCGGCGGGTGCGTAGCGGTGAGAAAGTCAACGTCGAGCAGTTCTTTCACCTCGTTGGTCGGTTGCCGGCGCACACGGGCGAGGAACGCTTGGACGAGGTTCTGACGGTGCTCAAGGCATCGCGCAAGTATGCGGAGGATTTCCAGGATTTGCTCGATGAACCAACGGTTAGCGCCCTAGACCCGATTGTGCCAGCGCTGGAGCGTACGGTCAGCCGGTGGGCAAGTCTTCGGGAGCAACCCCTGCGGGTCTACTGTGACAAGTACAGCCACCTGGAGCGACCCGAGGCGGTTGGTGTGCTGTACCGGTACTGGAGGAACGTTCAACAGATCCGAGTCCAGCAGGTGAAGCTGGTGGACAGCAAGAAGGACAGCCGTGTCCAGGTCGCTGACTTGGTTGCGGGAATCTCGCGCGAATACGTTCAGCGCGTTCTGGGTGGTGACGTTGGCGCTCTGGACGCTGTGCCTGCCCTAAGATCATTCATCCATCCGGACTCGCTGTGGTCAGACTCGGGGGTGTGGCAAACGCTTCAGCCGACGCCAGTCATTGCCGGGCCAACCCGCTCCCAAGCCATGCGGTGATTCTCCGGTCACCTCGCAGCCTCGGGCTCACCCACGTTCTCTCCGGTGTTCGAGGAGGTGCTCCAGTTCGTCAACCTCTCCGTCTCCTGGTCGCGGCAGGATGTTCTTGCGAGACCCGTCAGCGCGGAATGCCTTTTCAGCAAGGGGCTTGGGGCAGCCATCCGAGTAGTAAAGCTTGTGACTACCTGCGCGACGCTGCATGATCCAGAAGGTAATGCCCCATCCGACGAAGAGGATCAGTCCCACTACCATCAGCCACTGCCCCCAACCCACCACCGGACTCCCTCCACGTTGCGCACCAAATGTGGGCGACCGTGACACAGCGTAGCTCCCTAGTTACATATGTCAATCGGGAGGCCCAGAGCAAGCCAACAGACTCTCACCGCTCCCCAAGCAGACCGGATGCTCAGTCCGACCGCGCGCGCTGTTGCGGCACGCCTGCTGTCCGCTACCCGACGACACTGCGCCTGGAGAGGTGCTGGCTAGCGGACAGTTCGGCGTCACAGCCTGCCGCTCCGAGGCGCTGGCACCCCCGCGCGTCGCACCGAGCCCGTACTCTGTCCTCCATCGAAGTGGATATGCATAGGGGTCATCAGCCGGATGAACGAGCGGACAACATCCAGGAAGACGAGTTGGACATGCTGGGCCGGGGATATGTCGGCTCTAAACGCCTTGGGAAGAGTGGTCCAAGAGGTTGTAGACCAACGCCGTCGTGAAGTCGCAGAAAAGAAGCGATCCGAGCTTAACGCCCTTCTGAACACCTTCGATGAAGCCACAGTCGAGATAATTCGCGATTGGGAGTCAGGCGCAGAAGAGCAAGAGTCAATGGCGATGAACGCCGCGGACGGAGCCGAAAATGCTCTTCAGATCATGCAGAAGAGAGCGAGGCGCTTCGCCAATAAGAACCACTACGAATATCAGCGGCTGCACTCGGAACTCACCCGCTTCGAAGAGGCTTCCAAGGAGGACATTGTTGAACTAACAGTCGTCGATAAGTACGAGGAAGTCTACGGACGAGTCGACGAGGTGTTGGCGGAGATGGATCGCCGCAGCACCGTGAGTGTTCGGTTCAGAGCGGACGGTTCTCGCCCGCCTGACAGGCAATACGGCAGAACAAGCGAGTACGTTTCTGACGGGATCCACCTCAGGCTGGGCGGCCAAGGTGACTCGCCCTTCAGAACAGACCGTCCAGTATCCCTGACAGTCACCTCCCCATCAGCTGGATGGGCTAGGGCGGCCTTCGCCCGCGTAAGCGATGAGATCGAGAAGGGCGTACCGAGGTGGGCCGTCGTTAGGCGGCCAAGCGCTCAATTTTCTTTGAGCCTTCTATACTTCGCCGTTCCCTATATCACTGTCATGCTAATAATAAAGGCGCGACAGCCGATTTGGATCGCAGGATTTTGGGCCGGAATCATCGCCTGGTTGATCTCAAGCGTCTCTGGCACAGCTTCTCGTTTCCATAACTGGCTCTTCCCACCCTTTGAAATCACCCAGGATGGCGCGGAGTCTTCAGGCACGAGGCGAATTCTGTTCCTCATCACGCTGATGCTATCCGTCCCGATTGGCATCTTGGTCAATCGCATCTCATGAGATCATCCCGGTAAGTCGCACTGCTGCGGCCCACCCATAGGCAGAGGACCTATGTCGCTAAATCTTTTATCCGGAGAGGCCTTCAACCTAACCACACTCATTGTCTCAGGGTTGGCGCTGGTTGCTGCAATTGTAGGGATCAGGTACAGTCGCAGCGCGCTCTTCCCCGGCAAGCGAGAGCTCAGAGTTCAATGGGTAAAGCCAGCGCCTCTCATCGGCAAGAGCTCCACAGATCGAATCTCCTTGCTGGTGGAAGTCAATAACCGCGTCTTGGAAACTCCATATCTGACCCACGTCGAGATACTCGTTACCGGACGCTATGACATCAAGTCAAGCGACTTTGATCAGGGCCAGCCCCTTGTCCTAGACTTTGGGACCCTAGCCGCACTTGCGTCCATCCAGTTCACCTCAGCAGAAATTGTCTCGGCCGAAGGCACAAAAGTCCTGGTCCGCCCCACGCTGCTGAAGCGTGGAGCGGGAATCAGCTTTGATGTGATTACGGAGGGATCACCCGAGGTGACTCTGGCCTCCGACCACATTGCCGACACAAAGGTCATCCCTGCAGAGCGGCCCAGCGCAGCCGCGTTTTGGAGAAATCAATTTCGACAGGCGCTTGCCGCCTGTATCGCATTTGCCCTTCTTGGCGTTTTTGGGATAGGGCTCTCCTACTGGGAGACTTACCAGTACCACCAATCATCAGAGCGATTGTTGCAACTGAGCCGACGCATTATGGAACTTTGCGGTGCCTGAAGGGCGCCGCCTAAGCGCCATCCCGTCTGCCATCGACCCGCCCTCTTGGGGAGCGGGCCGCCGCCCGGCCCGCCACGTCAAGCGGGCATTGACGGCCGTTCGAACGTTGGCGGGCCGGGCGGTGGTGTGCTCGGCTTGCCCGGGTCGATGGCAGACGGGATGGCTCCCTCCGCAACCACCCACGGACCGTGACCGCCGACGGTGCCCCAACCATCCTGGAGCCGGAGCGCCCCCGCCGGAGGCGCCCTAACCGCAACCCTGTGACCGCCGCCAGCTCGCCGACGCGGTCGGCGTGCGCTCCCCTACGCCGCGCGGGCTCGCGGCCGCGCGGCCCGGCCGGCTGCCGGCCCACCCACCACCGGTCAACGACCTCCGTTCTGCGGCGGCCCTCCGGGCTTCCCGCTCTCCGCGCCAGCCGCCGGGCGTCAGGCGTGACGGCCGCAGAGCGACAGCGGCAGCGGCCGGCGCGCGCCCAGGCGGCGGCGCGTGCGGCCCGTCAGGGGCCGCCTTGATCGATGTAAGGAAAGTTCTCACACTCGGCAGCCGGCCGGCCGGGCCTCGCCCTGCAAAGATGACGGCATGGACCGCTTCGAAGGCCGGTGCTGGCTGGACTGGTGGGCGAACTCCTCCACCCTGCTTGGCAGCGTCGAGGTGGACGTCGTAATTGCCGCCGTCACCGGCGGCTGGGAGGCCGACGGTCGCCTGGTCAGCGAGAGCGACGAGGACCGAGAGTCTTTTGCATTCCTGTGCGAACTCGACCCCGTCTTCACGCTGCGATTCGAAGACGAGAGCGTTGTCGCCGTGACCGTTCATCCCACGGATGGGCATCGCCGCTTCAGCCTCACCGAGTACACCGGTCCGGTCCAGCGATCGGTCGTCAACCGCATCGCTCTGTAGGCACCGCCGGACCTGATTGGCTCGACAGCAGTTTCACGGCACGTTGACGTGTCGGTACCCGGTGCTACTCTGACCTTCGTCGAGCACACCAGCGCGGCCTTCCCGCCGGATCGCTGGACTCGACGTCGGAGATGCCGAGCGGCCGTCCTGCCGCTGATGCGGGCCACGTCCCGCCGGCTCTCGATCGCACCGGCCCCCATGCCGGTCCTCTGAATCCGCTGAGCGGCCCAGCACGGTCTTCCCTGCCGTCCACGATGGCCCGGATTCGCACTGCTCCACGGGTGGGTGCAGCCTGCGGCAACCCGCCGGATGCCGAAATCCCAGGCTCCCCACCTGTGCCAGCTCACTCACCAGATTCACGAGCGTGAAAGGACATGACCCATCGGCGGGAAGTGGCATGACCACGATTCCGCCCTCCGGCGTCAGCTGCCCTCTCGGCGGTGCCAGGAGACACGACGAACACCACCAGCGGACCCACGTCCACGGCTGGTGGTGCTTCGTCTCCCGTCCCTGCCACCCCCGGAAGAGGAGACAGTTATGTCCGCCACCCCGCTCGCCATCTACCGTCCCGGTCTCGTTGTCGGCCGTGACGCCCAGGTCCTGCACCGCGCCGCTACGCCGGAGTTCTCCGGCTGGCTGGAGCACACCCGCCCCGCCGGCGGCTGTGCTCGCCCGATCCGCCTCACCGGCACCATCGCCGCCGTCGACCGGAACACCGGCCGCATTACCGGCCGGCTGCACACCGATGAGCTGCCCGACCGGACGCTGTACAAGGCGTGCGGCAACCGCCGCGAATCGGTGTGCCCGGACTGCGCCTGGGTCTACCAGGGCGACGCCTACCAAGTCGTCTGTCGCGGTCTGACCGGCGGCAAGGGCGTCCCCGCCTCGGTCGGCCGGCACCCGGTCGTCTTCGCCACCTTCACCGCACCGTCCTTCGGACCGGTCCACCACCGCCACGTCGCGCGCCACACCTGCCGCAACCGGCAACGTTGCGACTGCCGCCCCGCACCCTGCCGCGCCCGCAGCAACGCCGGCACCTGCCCACACGGGCAGCCTGCGGCGTGCTTCGCCCGCCACGACGCCGACGATCCGCGGCTCGGGCAGCCGTTGTGCCTCGACTGCTACGACCACGACCACCAGGTCGTCTGGAACTACTTCTCCGGCGAGCTCTGGCGGCGCACCAAACAGGCCGCCGACCGCCGCCTCGCCGTGCGCTGCCGCCGACGCGGCATCCCCTTTGTCCGGGTCGTCACCGCCTCGGGCAAGGTCCGATGGGTGCCGCCGGTGCGGGTGTCGCACGGCAAGGTCGCCGAAATGCAGCGGCGCGGCGCCGTGCACTTCCACGTCCTGCTGCGCCTCGACGGCGTCGACCCGGACGACCCGGACGCGCTCGTGCCGCCGCCGGCCGGCATCACCGTCGACGATCTGGAAGACGCGGTCCGCGTCGCCGCCCGGCAGATCACCGTCACCACGCCACCGCACCCGGACCAGCCCGAAGGCTGGTCGGTCGCCTGGGGCGAGCAGGTCGACGTTCGACGCATCAACACCGCTGCCGGCGAGCTGACCGACGGCAAGGTCTCCGCCTACCTCGCCAAGTACGCCACCAAGGCCACCGAAGCCACCGGCCACTCCTCCACCCGCCTCACCCCGGCCACCATCGACGACTACGCCGACCCCGAAGGCGACCACCTCGCCCGCCTCATCGACGCCTGCTGGCACCTCGGCCGCCCCGCCCACACCGACACCAGCAGTGGCGCCGCAACCGCCGACGACCGTCAAGACAGCCTTGACGCCAAACCCAACATCTACGGCGGCTTGCGCCGCTGGGCGCACATGCTCGGCTTCGGCGGCCACTTCCTCACCAAAGCCCGCCGCTACTCCGTCACCTTCCGCCTGCTCCGCGACACCCGCGCCACCTACCGCCGCGAAGAAGACGACCAACCGGCCGACACGATCACCGTCGGCACCCTCACCTACATCGGATCCGGCTGGCTCACCGAAGGCGATGCCCTGCTCGCCAACACCGCCGCCCGGCAGCGACGCGAGAGCAGACGCATCGGCCGGGAAGAACTCGCCCAAGAAGCCTGGCTCACCGGAGCCGCCGCATGACCCACGACCTGCGCCCCCGCTGGTACTCCCCCGCCGAGGTCGCCGTGCTGCTCGGCTTCGGCATCTCCAAGGTCAAGATGAAGATCGCCACCGGCGAGCTGCGCTCCATCAAGGACGGCAAGTACCGCCGCATCCTCCCCGAATGGGTCGACGACTACATCCGCGAACAGGTCGAACGCCAGGAGGCCGCCTGATGCCCGGACGCGCCCGAGCCAACGGCGAAGGCTCCATCTTCCCGTACCGGAACGGTTTCGCCGCCTACGTCTGGGTCACCAAGCCCGACGGCAAGCGCACTCGCAAATACGTCTACGGCAAGACCCGCGAAGCCGTCCACGACAAGTGGATCAAGCTGCACCAGCAGGCCAAGGCCGGACCGGTGGCGACCAGCGTCCCGACGGTCGGCAGCTTCCTCACGTGGTGGCTGACCGAGATCATCCAGCCGAACCGAGCACCGCTGACCTACGCCACCTACGAGACGTTCGTCCGCCGCTACATCTCCCCCGGCCTCGGGACCAAGCGGCTCGACCGGCTCCAGTCGCGGGACGTTCAGACGTGGATCAACCAGGTGGCTCGCACCTGCCAGTGCTGCGCCCAGGGCAAGGACGCCGCCCGCCGGAAGGACAAACGGCGCTGCTGCGCAGTAGGCCGCTGCTGCCATGCCGTCCCGTCGACGCGGACGGTGAGCGACATCCGGGCCGCGCTGCGGGCCGCCCTCACCCACGCCCAGGCCGAAGACCTCATCACCAGGAACCCTGCCGTGCCGGTCACCCTGGCCACGGTCCGCCGCCGTCGCGGCAAGTCCTGGTCGAGCGACGAGGCTCGCAAGTTCCTGGAATCGGCCCGCGCCGACGAGGACCCGCTCTACGCCGCCTACGCCCTGGTCCTCGTCACCGGCCTCCGCAAGGGCGAGGCCCTCGGCCTCACCTGGGAAGACGTCGACCTCGACACCGGAAAGCTGACCATCGGCCGCCAACTGCAACGCGTACGCGGCCAGCTCCTGCACCGCGACACCAAGACCCAGGCATCCGACGCCACCCTCCCCCTCCCCGACATCTGCCTGACCGCCTTCAAGCTCAGACAGCAACAACGCGACGAGGCTGAAGCAGCGGCCGGCAAGGCGTGGCACGAAACCGGACTCGTCTTCACCACCCGCTATGGCACACCCATCGAGCCGCGCAACTTCCAGCGGTCCTGGCAAACGAGATGCGAGAAGGCCAAGGTCAAGCCGATCACCGTCCACGACGCAAGAAGAACCTGCGCCACGCTCCTGGCAGACCTGGACGTCCATCCGCGAGTCGCCATGCGGGTGCTGAGGCACGCCCGCTTCTCGGTGACGACGGAGATCTACACGCAGGTATCGACCAAGGCGACCAGAGACGCACTCAAACGCCTCGGTGACTCACTCGGCCACTGACGGGACTGCTGTACTTAGCTGCTGTACGGGCAGCAAAAAGGCCACCCCCGATGACCGGGAATGGCCTTTGACCTGCGTGGGCGATACTGGGATCGAACCAGTGACCTCTTCGGTGTGAACGAAGCGCTCTCCCGCTGAGCTAATCGCCCTCAGCGCCGATGACTCTACCTGATCGAGACCCCGGACCAAAAACCGGGTCTCAGTGCGTCGCGAGGTAGTGCAGGGCCCGTGCCACGAGGTCGATCCCCAGGCTGTACTTGAGGGACAGCCACACCACGACCGAGACGAACACCAGCCCGACGGCGCCCAGCGCGCAGCGCACCGGCAGCGACCGGCTGGTCACCCAGCGCGTCCAGGCGTTGACGTGCCGGCGGGTGAAGGCGAGCAGCCGGCGCGCCCAGTGGAACTCGACGGCCCAGACGCCGAGGCCGGCGATCACCAGCAGCCAGCCGGGGCCGGGGAGCGGGATGAGCGCGAGGCCGACGGTGACGACGATGGCGCCGAGCACGCCGATGAAGATCTTGAGGGCGATCCGGCCGGTGGGGTTGGCCCGGATCAGTTCGAGGGTGGTGTGCAGGCGCCCGCGCCATCCCTCGCGGCGCCGCTCGGCGAGAGCGGTCCGCGGACCCCCTTCGACAGGCACCCCGTACCCCCGACTTTTGGCTGCTCGGGCCGCACCTTTCGGCGGGCCGGCCGTGGTCCTCGATGCCACCGAGGAACCCCTCGTGACCATTTCCACCCCCAGTGTCGCCCGGGACCGTCACCCCTGCTGAGGACTGGACGTTACCGGAGTAAGTCGACGACTGAACCACCCGTTGCCGGGCGGGACGAGGGACCGGGCGGGACCGGAAATCCTACAAGAATTTTCATGTTCTCACGGGCTTTCCGACCCCCTTCCCACCACTGGGTGAAGTCAGCGTATGGCGGAGCGTAGCCAGGAGCAGCACCTGAGTATGGGAAAAGCGGGACACGCGCGTTCCGCAGCGGTGCCGGGGGGAGAACGTCCATGAGTGTGATTCGACCGACGACCGTAGAGGTCGAGACGTCGCTAAGGCTCGTCGCGCCTGACGCCACCGCCTTGCCGGTGCGTGCCAGTCTGCGTTACGACCCTGCTGACCCGTATGCGGTCCATGTCCTGTTCCACGCCGAGTCCGCCGGCGGCGAGGCGGTGAGCTGGTCGTTCGCCCGCGAGCTGCTGGTCACCGGCCTCGACGAGCCGGCCGGCATCGGCGATGTCCGGGTCTGGCCGTGGGCCACCCCGCGCGGCGACTTCGTCGCGCTCGCGCTGTCGTCGCCGGACGGCAACGCCCTCTTCGAGGTCCCGCGCAGCGTACTGGTGCGCTTCCTGCGCCGGACCTACGTCGTCGTCCCGCGCGGCCGCGAGGCCGAGCACCTGGACGTCGACACGGCGGTGAACCGGTTGCTCGCCGGCCGCTGACACGGCACACCGGGGCCGCGCGGATCTGCCGAGTCCGCGCGGCCCCGGGCCGTCCGTGCCGGAGGTACGCCCACCGCGACTCAGCCGTGTGTGGTGATCCCACCGTCGACCGGGATCACGGCACCGGTCAGGTACGCGCCGGCCCGCGACGACAGGTAGATCGCCGTGCCCGCCATGTCCTCGGGGCGGCCGATCCGGCCCAGCGGCACCTGCTGCTCGATAGCCGACCGGGAGGCCGGGTCGTCCAGCGCGAAGGCCATCATCTTGCTCTCGAACGGCCCCGGCGCGATCGCGTTGACCGTGATCTTCTCGCCGGCGAGCTGGTGGGCGAGGCTGCGGGTGAGCATGTGCACGGCCGCCTTGGTCGCCGAGTAGGCGTACACCTCCATCCACGGCACCCGGATGCCGTCGATCGAGCCGATGTTGATCACGCGGGCGGGGTCGCCGGCGCTCGCCGACGCGCGCAGCGCGGGCAGCAGGGCGGTGGTGAGCCGGAAGACGGCCTTGACGTTGACGGCCCAGAGCTTGTCGAACGCCGCCTCCGGGTACGCCTCCAGCGGCGCACCCCAGGTGGCGCCGGCGTTGTTGACCAGCACGTCGAGCCGGTCGGTGCGCTCCCGCACGGCCTGCGCCAGCCCGACCGCACCCTCGTCGTGGCTCAGGTCGGCGGGGATCGCCTCGCAGTGCCCGTCGGCGGAGAGCTCCTTGGCCACGGCCTCGCAGACGTCGGCCTTGCGCGACGAGATGATGACCTTGGCGCCGGCCCGCACGAAACCCCGGGCGATCATCAGGCCGATGCCCCGCGAGCCGCCGGTGACCAGCACCGTCTTGCCTTCGACCGAGAACAGATCCGTCATGCCCATCCCATCGCCGGTGTGCGGGGCCGCGGGCCGGTGGGCCGGCCCGGGCGCTACCGATCGGTAACCTAACCGTCCCCGCTGGTGGCGACAAGGCCGGCCGGAACTGTCGAGATGCAACGTGCGCGGCGGGCGGTTACCGTCGGAACGATGGTCACTACCGGTCAGCCCTCCCCGGCCACCCGCACCGACCTGTCCGTCGACGCCGACGAGATCGCGACCGGTGCGCTCGCCGACCTGGCGCCCGCGTCCGGCTGGTCCCGGCCGGTCCTGCTCGACGCCGACCTGCTGATCCTGGTCAGCCACGGTCACGGCAGCGCGGAGCTGGACTTCCGCGCGCTCCCCTGCCGCCCGGGCACGCTGCTGCGGGCCCGCCCGGGTCAGGTGCTGCGCTGCCTCGGTCCGCAGCTCGACGCCACGGTGGTGCGCTGGGGCCCGGGCACGCTGCGCGGCCTGGACGTCGACCCGGACGCGGTGCCGGCCTACCGGCAGCTCGCCGGCGAGGACGAGGACGCGGTGATCAGCGAGGTGACCCAGCTGGCGGTGGACGCCGACCGGCACGCCGGCGTCCCGGCCGCCGCGGCGCTCCTGCGCCACCAGCTCGCCGTGCTGTTGCTGCGGCTGAGCCTGCTGCCCGCCGCCGGGGAGCGGGCGACGCCGCGGGCCGAGACGGAGACCTTCCGGCGGTTGTGCCGCGAGGTCGAGCGCGGCTACCGGCACACCCGCCGGGTGGAGGACTACGCCGCCCAGCTCGGCTGCTCGGTGCGTACCCTGACTCGGGCCTGCCTGGCCGTGACCGGCCGCAGCGCCAAGCAGGTGATCGACGAGCGGGTCGCCTTGCAGGCCAGCCGCCTGCTCGCCGCCACGGACGAGCCGATCGCCCGGATCGGCCGTCGGCTCGGCTTCCCCGAGCCGACCAACTTCGGTCGCTTCTTCACCCGCGAGGTCGGGGTGAGCCCGGGCGCCTTCCGGGCCGCCCGGGAGCAACCCCTGCCCGTCCGCATGGTGCGCCCTCGCCCGCCCGCCGACTCCCCCGCCCCCGCCGGCCGGGCATGATGGCATTGTGCAGATCTCCGCGCGCGGCGACTACGCGGTCCGGGCGGCACTGAGCCTGGCCACCGCGTACCCCACCCTGCTGTCCACCCAGGCCATCGCGGCCGAGCAGGACATGCCCCGCAAGTTCCTCGAGGCGGTCCTGGCCGACCTGCGCCGGGCCGGGATCGTCCGCGCCCAGCGCGGCGCCGAGGGCGGCTACACGCTGGCCCGGCCGCCGCGGGACATCACCATCGGGCAGATCCTGCGCGCCGTCGACGGCCCCCTCGCCGGGGTACGCGGGCTGCGCCCCGAGGAGACGCAGTACGAGGGTGCGGCGGAGAACCTGCCCCGGCTCTGGGTGGCCGTGCGCGCCGCCGTCCGGCAGGTGGTGGACGAGGTGAGCCTTGCCGAGATGGCCAGCGGGAAGCTCCCCGGCCACGTGCGCAAGCTGATCGCCCGCCCCGACGCCTGGGAGCCCCGCTGACGCCTCAGAGGGTGCTGACCACCTCGGCGTAGTCGAGCCGGGGCAGCCGCTCCCGCCAGGCGTCCGGCCCCGGCCGGCCGATGTTCATGAGCAGCAGCACCCGATGCCGGCCGGCCGGGAAGAACTCGCGCTCCACCCCGGCCGTGTCGAACCCGGCCATCGGGCCGGCGGCCAGCCCGGCGGCCCGCACCCCGACCAGCAGGTAGCCGATCTGGAGCGCGGCGTTGAGCCGGGCCTGGGCCTCCCGGCCGGCCGGGTCGCCTGTGAACCAGTCCCGCGCGCCGGGCCGGTGCGGGAACAGCTCGGGAAGCCGGTCGTGCCAGTCCACGTCGGCCGCGAGCACCGCGGTCAGCGGCGCGGCCGCCGTCTTGTCCCGGTTGCCGGAGCTGAGGTACGGCAGCAGCCGGGCCCGCGCCGCCGCCGAGCGCAGCAGCAGCACCCGCAGCGGCTGGGCGTTCATCGCGGTCGGGCCGTTCCGGACCAGGTTGTGGACGGCCCGGAGCTGCTCCTCGTCGACCGGCTCGTCGGTGAACGTGTTGGCCGTCCGGGCCGCCCGGAACAGCAGGTCCTGGGCGGCCCGGTCGAGCGCGAGCAGATCGGTGGCGGGTGCGCTCACCACGTCTCCGGCCAGGCGCCGAGCGTGGTGGTGTAGCCGCCGCGGTGGTGCACCAGCGGGTCACCGTCCTCGCCCGCGCCGAGCGCCAGAGGCTCGGCGAGCACGAGGATGTGGTCACCGGCCTCGACCCGGTCGACCACCCGGCAGAGCAGCACGGCCAGGGCGTCGGCGATCAGCGGCACCCCGAACGGGCCGGCCGCCCAGCCCGGGTGGGCGGCGAACCGGTCGATGCCGCTCGTGGCGAAGATCCTGGCCACCTCCTGCTGCCCGGAGGCGAGCAGGTGCACGGCCACGTGCTCGGCGCGTGCCACGGTCGGCCAGCTCGACGACTCGCGGCCGAGGCAGAACGACACGAGCGGCGGGTCCAGCGACACCGAGGTGAACGAGGTGGCGGTGAAGCCGGCCGGCGGCAGCGACGGCAGGCGCCGGCCGACGTGCAGGCCGGGGGTGGTCACCACGGTGACCGTGGACGCCTGCCGGCGCAGCAGGCCGCGGAACGTGTCGGCGTCGACCGGGCGCAGCTCGACGGTGCCGGTCCCGGGGCGGTCCACGGTGGTCATGCCGTCACCAGCTCACGGTCGGCGTAGGTGCTGGCCGGACGGGACAGCCCGTAGTGCTCGCGCAGCGTGCGGCCGGTGTACTCGTGCCGGAACAGCCCGCGCCGGCGCAGCAGCGGTACGACGTGGTCCACGAAGGCCTCCAGTCCGTGGGGCAGCAGGGGTGGCATGACGTTGAAGCCGTCGGCGGCGCCCTGGGTGAACCAGAGCTCGATCTGGTCGGCGATCTGCTCGGGCGTGCCGGCGACGACACGGTGCCCGCGGCCGCCGCCCAGCCGGCCGATGAGCTGCCGGATGGTGAGCTTCTCCCGGCGGGCCAGGTCGACGACGAGCTGGTAGCGGCTCTGGTGGGACTGCACGGCGGTGACGTCGGGCAGGTCGGGCAGCGGCCCGTCCAGCGGCAGCCCGGTGAGGTCGAGACCGGTCATGCCGGAGAGCTGGGCGAGGGCGTGCTCGGGCACGATCAGCGCCTCCAGTTCGTCGGCGAGGGCACGGGCCTCGGACTCCGTACCCCCGATCACCGGCGCGATACCGGGCAGCACCTTCACCCCGTCGGGATCGCGGCCGGCGGCGGCGGTGGCCCGCCGCAGCTCGGCGTAGAACGCCTGGCCGTCGGCGAGGGTCTGCTGGGCGGTGAAGACCGCCTCGGCGTAGCGGGCCGCGAACGCGATGCCGTCGGCGGACGAGCCCGCCTGCACCAGCAGCGGCCGGCCCTGCGGCGGTCGGGGGGTGTTCAGCGGGCCGTGCACCCGGAACCGCTCGCCGGCGTGCGCGATCTCGTGCACCCGGTCGGTGTCGGCGAAGACGCCGGCCGCGGTGTCGAGGACCAGCGCGTCGTCCTCCCAGCTGTCCCAGAGCTTGATCGCCACGTCGACGAACTCGGCGGCCCGGCGGTAGCGCTCGGCGTGTGCGGGATGGTCGTCGAGGTTGAAGTTGCGGGCCTCCCGGGCCTGCGCCGAGGTGACGATGTTCCAGCCGGCCCGGCCGCCGCTGAGGTGGTCCAGCGAGGCGAACTTGCGGGCCAGGTTGAACGGCTCGTTGTAGGTGGTGGAGGCGGTGGCGATCAGGCCGATGTGCTCGGTGGCGGTGGCCAGCGCGGCGAGCAGGGTGAGCGGCTCGAAGACGGCCTGGATGTTGTGCCGGACGGCCGGGCCGACGGCGAGCCCGTCGGCGAGGAACACCGAGTCGAGGGTGCCCCGCTCGGCGATCCGGGCCAGCTCCTGGAAGTGCGTGACGTCGGCGATGCGGCGCGGGTCGGTGCGCGGGTGCCGCCAGGCCGCCTCATGGTGGCCGACACCCATCAGGAACGCGTTGAGGTGCAGGGTTCGGGACATGGGTTTCCTCTCAGGCGGTGACGTCGACGCGCCAGGTGGAGAAGCGGCGTTCCCCGGCGACGAGGAGCTGGTTGACGACCAGGCCGATGGCGGAGATCGTGATGATCCCGGCGTACATGTCGGGGATCGCGAAGTTGTACTGGGCGTAGTTGATGAGGTAGCCGAGGCCGGCCTTCGCGCCGACCATCTCGGCCGCGACCAGCACGAGGATCGAGTACGCCCCGGCGAGCCGGACGCCGGTGAAGATGGTCGGCACGGCCGCCGGCAGGATCACCTTCTGGAACAGCCGCAGGTGGTTGAGCCCCATGGAGCGGGCGGAGCGGACCAGCAGCGGGTCCACGCCCTTCACCCCGGCGATGGTGTTCAGCAGGATCGGCCAGGAGCAGGCGTAGACCACGAGAGCGATCTTGGAGGTCTCGCCCAGCCCGAGGATGAGCACGAAGACCGGCAGCAGCGCCAGGGCGGCGGTGTTGCGGAAGACCTCCAGCAGCGGGCTGAGCAGGTCGGCCAGGGGCCGGTACCAGCCGATCAGCAGGCCCAGCGGGATCGCGGCGGCCACGGCCAGGGCGAGCCCAGTGAGCGAGCGGGTCAGGCTGGCGCCGACGTGGTCGGCGAGCTGCCCGGTGCGCAGCAGCATCCACCAGGCGGTGAGCACCTCGGACAGCGGGGGCAGGAAGACCCGGTCGACCAGCCCGGCGCGGGGTGCGGTCTCCCAGATCGCGGCCAGGGCCAGCAGCGCGACGCTGCGGTGCAGGGCCCGGCCGCCCAGTCCGAGCAGCCGTCCGGGCAGGGCGGGCGCGGCGGCGGGGGCCGCGGCGGTCACGGCGGGCCGGGCCGCCTGACGGACGGGCCGTTCGGCGATGTCAACCAACGCGGGCCTCCTCTCGTACGGCGGACTGGGCGGCGCGCACCTCGTCGCGCAGCAGCGTCCAGATCTGGTGTCGGTGGTGGCGGAACGCGTCGGAGGAGCGCAGGTCCTCCTGCGCCTCCCGGTCGCCCAGTTCGATGTCGATGACCTCCTTGATCCGCCCGGGGCGGGAGGTCATCACGGCGACCCGCTGGCCCAGGTGGACGGCCTCGTCGATGCCGTGGGTGATGAAGACGATGGTCTTGCCGGTGGCCTGCCAGATCCGCACCAGCTCGTCCTGGAGCGAGTCGCGGGTCTGCGCGTCGAGCGCCGCGAACGGCTCGTCCATGAGCAGCACGTCGGGGTCGTACGCGAGGCTGCGGGCGATGGCCACCCGCTGCTTCATCCCGCCGGACAGCTCGTGTGGGTAGCGGTCGGCGAACCCGGCGAGCCCCACCAGGTCGAGGTGGTGAGCGATCAGGCCGGCGCGGTCGGCGCGCGGCACGCCCTTGGCCTCCAGCCCGAACGCGACGTTGCCGGCGGCGGTGCGCCAGGGCAGCAGCGCGTACTGCTGGAAGACGATGCCCCGGTCCAGGCCGGGACCGGTGACCGGGAGACCGTCGACCAGCACCTGGCCGCCGCTGGGGGCGGAGAGCCCGCCGAGCAGGTCGAGCAGGGTGGACTTGCCGCAGCCGCTGGGGCCGACGACGACCAGGAACTCGCCGGGGCGTACGCCGAGGGTCAGCTCGTCGAGCGCGGTGACCGCGCCGCCGCTGCCCCGCCGGCCCGGGAAGACCTTCGTCACCCGGTCGAAGAGGATCTTGTCGGTGCTCACGCGCCACCACCGGTGGCGGCGAACTCGTTGAACCGGTTGGTGTAGAGGTCGGCGGGCTTCGGCCGGTCGCCCTTGAGCTCGCCGGAGTCGGCCAGCCAGTCGATCCAGGTGGTGAACTCCCGGTCGCTGATCAGACCGCCCTTGCCGGCCACGCCGCTGGACTTCCAGTACCTCACCAGGGACGGGTCCTCGTTGCGGCCGCGCTTGGCGATGATGGACTCCAGCCGAGCGACGACCGTCTCCCGGGGCTGGGTCCGCGCCCACTCGACGGCCCTGCCCACCCCGCTGACGAACGTCCGGACGGTCTCCGGGTTGCGCTTGATGAAGTCGTCCCGGAAGACGTAGCTGCCGCCGCTGAACGCGCCGAGCAACTCGTAGTCGGTGAAGACGGTGCGGACGCCGCCGGCGGCGACGGCCTTGTCGCGGATCACGCCGCCGAGCACCGCGACGTCGATCTGGTGCTGCCGCAGCGCCTGCTCGATGTTGACCGGCGGCAGCGCGACCAGCTCGACCCGCTCGATCTCGGCGGGGGTCAGGCCGCCCTTGACCAGCCAGGTCTTGAGCACCGCCTCGGCGTGCGCGCCGAGCGTGTTCATGCCGACCTTCTTGCCGATGAGATCGCGGGGGCCGCGGATCGGGCTGTCGGCGAGGACGTAGTAGCCCTGGAAGGTCTGCGCGTCGGAGCCGTAGTAGGCGATCACGGCGGTGATCGGGGCGTGCGCGGCCCGGAGCTTGACGATCGCGCCGTTGAAGGCGCCGCCGAAGTCGGTCTGGCCGGTGGCGGTGGCCTGGATGTCGGCCGGGCCGCCGGTGACGTTGCCGATCCAGTTGAGCTTGACGTCGCCGAGGTAGCCGAGGTCGGCGGCGAGTTCGGGGAGGGTCACCTGGCCGACCGAGCCCTGGTAGCGCAGCTGGGTGGTCTGCCGGCCACCGGCGGTGGCGTCGGCGCCGCAACCCGCGGCGGCGGTGAGGGCGAGCAGGGTGACGACGGCGGCGAGGGTACGCCGCAGCGACTGACGGGTGGAGGGCATGGAGAGGTCTCCTGATCTGTCCACGATGCGGTGGCGAGGGCCCGCGAAGGGCGTGGGAGCACGCCGCTGCCGGCCGGGCCACGATGCGCCGGCGACGGGAGCGGACGAGCGGAGGAGAGGTGACGACCGGAAGCGGTCAGCTCAACAGAGCGCGCTCGCGTGCCGGACCAGGTCGACGTGCACGCGAGCGGTGAGGAGAAGCTCGTCCCGCTGCGACATGACCTCATGCTGCCGACCGTTCTCCGCGCCGGTCAATGCCCTTCCAAAGAGTGAGACTTGCGTCGCTGGCATTGTTACCACCCATCACCACCAGCATTTACCGCCCCTTAACACCTACCCGTTGAATAGAGATTGTGACGGGTGGGGCGAGCACCGTCCAGACCAGATCCGACCGGGTTTCGCACACCGCCGGTTCGGGCATGTTCGATGCCGCAGAGGCAGGGAGATGACGAGAGAGGAGCCCCCGATGGGCATCGTGTTCCGCAAGCGGCAGAAGTACGGCCCGCTGATCCTGAACTTCACCGAGAACGGCTTCTCCTCGTGGAGCATCAAGATCGGCCGCTGGTCGTGGAACTCGCGGTCCCGCGCCCACCGCGTGGACCTGCCGGGGCCGCTCTCCTGGAAGCAGGACAAGTCCCGGGCGTGACGTCCCGAGGTCGCGCGGGGTGCCGGTGGTTCACCGGCACCCCGCTCGGCGTCCGGGCCGGGTTCGTCGTTCCGCCGACGGGAACGTCGTCACGACGGAGAATCGCGGGGTGGCGGACCCTTCCTTCCGGCGGGAGCGGTGGCGGGCCGCGGCGGCCGTCGCGCTGCTGCTGCTCGCCTACTTCGTGGTCCCCGTCGCGCCGGACCCGAACGGCCTGCGGCTGGCCCTGCGCTCCCTCGGCACCCTGATCCTGGTGCTCGTGGTCGCGTTCCTGGTCACCGGCCAGGTACGCCGCCAGCTCGCCGCCACCCAGCCGACCGACGGCGCGGAGACCCGGGCGCTGATCCGGCTCGCCGTCGCGCTGATCGCCGGGCTGCTGGTCTTCGCCCTCGCCGACTACGTGGTGGCGAGCAGCCGGCCCGGCGAGTTCAACGGCCTGCACACCCGGATCGACGCGCTCTACTTCGCGCTCGCCACGCTGACCACGGTCGGCTACGGCGACGTCAACGCCGCGGGGCAGATCGCCCGGGTCGTGGTCAGCGCGCAGATGGTGTTCAGCATCGGGGTGATCGCCACCGGGGCGTCCATCGTGGTCAAGCAGATGACCCAGCGGCCCCGCCCGACGCGGCGCTGATCACCACGTCCCCGCCGAGGCGGCCGTGCCCGGGGTCCCTGGTCACCGCGCCGGCCGAGAGCAGCGAGGCGAGCGCCCGGTTCGCGTCGGCGGCCCGGTAGACCGTCGAGGTAGCGGCGAAGCGGCGCAGCTCGGTCACCGTACGCGGGCCGGAGCGGGTGAGTTCGGCCAGCAGTTCGCGGCGCAGCGGGCCGGGCTCCGGGTCGAGGCTGATGTCGAGCAGCCGCCCCGCCGGGTCGGCCGGGTCGCGGTAGCGCACGCCGGCGTACTCGTCGACCGCCCACAGGGCGTCCTTGACCGCTTCGAGGCCGCGATCAGAGCCGGTGGCGTAGCCGAGCAGGCGGGCCGGCCCGCCGTCGGCCGGCACCAGCTCGACCTCGGTGACCAGCGGAAATCCGGCACCGGTCAGCGCCGGGCGCAGCGACCGGCCGGGCGCGGTGACCAGCAGCACCTCGGCCGGGCGGCCGGACGCGGCGGCGGCCAGCAGGGCCGGGTCGGGCTCCCCGCCGTCGACGACGGTGAACAGCGGGGCGCCCGCCGCGCCGGCCGCCCTGAGCGCCACCGGCAGCCGGTCGGGCCGGCCCGGCACCACGTGCACGGCGACGTCCGCCGGCAGGGCCGCCTCCGCCGCACCCAGCCGGGCCGGCAGGTCCTCGCCGCCGTCGGCGACCACCAGCACGGTCAGCCGGCGGCCACGCAGCCGGTCGGCGAACTCGGCCACCACCCGCAGCGCGGCCTCCGCGCCGGCGGCGTCGCTCCCGGCGTACGCGAGGGCCAGGGTGGCCCGCCGCGCCCGGTGCAGGGCGGCGGGCAACCAGTGATCGAGTTGCCGGACGAGCAGCTCGCGCAGGACGGCGTCGGTCGACATGCTGCCGTTCTACCGCATGTGCCCCGTCAGGCGGGAATGGAGATGCCCACGCCGCCACGGGTCTGGCCGCCGTAGCGCTGCCGCTCGCGGTCGAGGTCGAGCCGGCCGATCCGCTTGCGGGCGGCCAGGGCGTCGTCGTCGAGCAGGTCGGCCGGGACGATCCAGACGATCTCGAACTCCAGCCCGTCGGGGTCGCGGCCGTAGAGGCTCTTGGTGGTCCCGTGGTCGGAGGCGCCCACCAGGGCGTCCGCGGCGGCCAGCCGCTCGGCGGTGGCGCCCAGCTCGTCCAGGGTGTCCAGCTCCCAGGCGAGGTGGTAGAGGCCGACGGTGGCCCGGCCCGCCGGGGAGGGACCGGCGGCCGCGCCGATCTCGAAAAGCCCGAGGTCGTGGTCGTTGGTGGAGTCGGGCGCCTGGAGGAACGCGGCGCCGCGGAAGCCGTCGGGCGTCATCGCCACCGGGCGGAAGCCGAGCACATCGCGGTAGAAGGCGACGCTGCGGTCGAGGTCACGGACGTAGAGGACGGCGTGGTTGAGGCGGTGGATTCCCATGCCACCGACGGTAGCGCGATTTCGTTGAGCGTTCAACAACAGGCGCTATGATGGCTGTCATGACCCGGTGGCTGGATCCTGACGAGCAGCGGACCTGGCGGGCGTTCCTCGCCGCCTCCCGGGCGCTGATGGACACCCTCGACCGCGAGCTGCAACGCGACGCCGGGATGCCGCACGCGTACTACGAGATCCTGGTCCGGCTCTCCGAGGCCCCCGACCGGCGGCTGCGGATGAGCGACCTGGCCGACGCCACCGGCTCCTCCCGCAGCCGGCTCTCACACGCGGCCACCCGCCTGGAGGCCGCCGGCTGGATCCGCCGGGAGGAGTGCCCCACCGACCGGCGCGGCCAGCTCGCCGTCCTCACCGACGCCGGCTACGCCACCCTGGCCGCCGCCGCGCCCGGCCACGTCGCCGGCGTACGCCGTCACCTATTCGACGCGCTCAGCCCGGCCCAGGTGGACCAGCTACGGCGGATCAGCGAAGCGCTGGCCGACCACCTGACCGGATCGCGACCAAACTGATCCACTGCGGGTCTTGTACTTACCGTCGTCGGATGAGCACGATGGGGCGTGTCCTCCGGCTTCGCTGACCTGACTGTCCAGGCGCACCACCTGGTGTCCGAAGGCGACCTCGCCGGTGCCCAGCGACTGCTCGCCGACGCGCTGAGCGACGCCGATCCCCGTCCCGCCAACGCCTCCGCCGAGCTGGCCGAGGCCGCCGGCCTCCAGGCCCGGGTGCTCGTGGCACTCGGCGAGCCGCACTCCGCGCGCGGCTGGGCGGCGTTCGCGTACGCGGCGGCCACCCGGCTGTTCGGGCGCTCCGACGAGCGCACGGTCACCGCCGCCGCGACCCTGGCCGCCGTGCTGCACCGGGTCGGCAGCGACGCCCGCGCCGCCCGGCTCTACTCCGACGTCATCATCGAACTGACCGCCCGCGACGGGCCGGAGTCGCAGCGGGTGCTGGCCGCGCACGCCGACCTGGCCACCGTGGAATACGCCCGCGGCCAGTGCGACGTGGCCCGCGACCGGTTGCAGGACGCCTGGGAGCTGCACCGCGAGGTCTACGGCGACGGCCACCCGAGCGGCATCAAGATGCTGGCCAAGCTCGGTGCCATGGAACGCGACTGCGGCCGCTACGCCGAGTCCCACGAGCACCTCACGCTCGCTGAGGAGCTGTGCCGGGAGCACCTGGCCGTCGACGACCCGCTGGCCGGCCAGGTGGCCGGGCTGGCACGGGCCGCCGCCGACCCGGACCACGTCTGCGACGCGGCCGAGCCCCCGGTGGTGCCGGCCGCCCGGCGGCCGGTCGAGCCGGACGACATCGGTGACCCCGGCGCGCACCACGGCAGCGTCCCACCGACCGCCGAGGGGCCGCCCGACCTGCCGCCGTACCAGCCGCCGACGCTCGACGACCCGGTCGAGACGCCGCTCTACCGCCCGCCGGACCGGGCCGAGACCGCGCACGTGCCGACGCCCCGCACCCCGCTCGAGGCCGACGACGAGGCGTTCGCGGACTACCCGTGGCCGCCGGACGAGCCGGCCGAGGAACCCTGGCGCCCGGGCGGGAGCGCGCTGCCCCCCACCGTGGTCGGGCTGGCCGACTCCGAGCCGGCGGGCGTCCGCGAGGCGGCCCAGGCCGCCGGACCCGAGGCGCCGTCGCCCTACCTGCCCGTGCACGTGCCCCGGCCGCCCGGCGCCGAGCGCCGGACCACGCCCTGGCTGCCGCTGGTGGTGGCCGGGGTGGTGGTGGCGTTGCTGCTCGGCGTCATCGCCGTGATCGCCGGGGTGTCCCGGGTGGACGACGGGCGGGACACCCCGGTGCCCGCGCCGACCGGCCGCGCATCCTCGGCCGGCCCCACCGCCGGCCCGTCGACCGCCGCCCCGGCCGCCTCCCCCGGCACCCCGCCCGGGCGGCTCACCCTGACCGACCGGCGGGACAGCATCGTGCTGAGCTGGGCCTACCCGCCAGGCGCCGAGGGGCCGGTCGTGGTCGCGGGTGGCCGCTCCGGGCAGCCCCAGCGGACCTTCCTGACTTTGCCCGCCGGCTCGGCCGACTACATCGCCTACGGCCTCGACCGCACCACCGACTACTGCTTCACGGTGGCGGTGGTCTGGTCCACCGACACCGTCGCCCGGACCGGCCCGGTCTGCACGAAGCGACGCCGCTGACCCCGGTTTGCGCCGTATCGGCGCTGGGCCCGCTGCCGGTCTGTGACCCTGACGGCGTGGGCACAGCACCGGAGGGCGAGACCGTCGAGTTGAGAGTGCACGGGGTGTCCGGCGGGACCGCCGAGAAGATCCTCGACCATCCGGTCGTGGACCTGGTCGCCGGCGACCGGCACGCCGGGTTCTACCGGCCCCGGCCGGGGGTCGGGGCGGCGGGCGGCGCCACTCCGGGGATCGCCGTCGAGGCGTACCGCTGGGGTGCGCTGACGGCCGGCGCCGCCGTGCGGACGGCGTCCATGCTGTTGCTGCTGCCGTTCATGCTGAGCAACCTGGCGATCCGGCTCCGCCCGGCCGCCACCCGCCGGTCCCGCCTGTTCCGGGTGCTGTGCCGCCTGCTCGCCGGGACGCTGACCGCCGCCTTCGTGCTCTCCGTCGTCGGCGTGACGCTGGACCTGGTCGGCTGGCAGTGCGTGCCCTACGACGGGTGCCGCGCGGACCGCCCCTACCTGTCCTGGCTGGGCGACCTGCCGACCGGCTCCCGGCTGGCCCTGCTGTCGCTCGTCCCGCTGGTGGCGCTGCGCGTCGTCTGGGGCATCGGCGCACGGTCGGCGCGGGCCCTCGAAGGGTTCCGTCCGCCCCAGGCGCACCCGGAGGCCGTCCGGGCGCCCGACCGCCTCGACGGTCCGGGATTCTGGGACGACGAGCGGACGCCCGCCTGGCTGCGCCAGATCCACGTGGCGATCGGCGCCGGCACGCTGGACGCCAGCCTGCTCGCCGGGATCTCCGCCCCGGACGGGGTCGCCGGGCGGGTGCTGTTCGCCGCCGCAGCCGGCCTGACCGGGTGCGGCGCAGTGCTGCTCTGCCTGCCCGTCCCGGCCACCCGGCGGCAGGTCCGCCGCGTGCTGCGCCCACTGTCGGCGGCCACCCTCGGGCTGAGCGCGCTGAGCCTCGGCTACGCCGCCCTGGCGCGCGGCGTCCATCCGCTGCCCGGCCAGCTGCCCGGCTACGAGGGCGCGGTCGGCGCCCTGCTCGGGGCGCAGGGCGTTCTGCTGGTGGTGCTGGCCCTCGTCACGGTGACGCCCCGGCCCCCAGGGAGCCGGACCGTCCTCGCCGGGCTCGGCATGCCCGTCGTGGCGGCGGCCTCGGTCACGATCGCCGGCGCCTTCGCCGCCACCCTGGTCTTCCGGGTCGCCGACTTCCTCGACCGCGGCTACCTCCCCGGCCCCATCTGGCCGGACCCCCCGGGCATCGCGCCCCTGGACCCGCCGGTCGCCTACTGGTGGGCCGCGCTGGCCGGCCTGGCCGCCCTCCTCATCGCCACCGGGGCCGCCTCGCTCACGCTCGTGGCGAGCCGGCGGCGGAGAGGGCGCCGGGCCGGCCGGATCGTCGAGCGGGACTACCCCGACGTGACACCCGGGGCGGCGTCCCGCCGCGACGTCGTCCGGGAGACCATCGCCCGCTCCCACGTGACCGACGAGCTGGGCCCGATCCTCGTCACGTTCTTCGTGATGTCCTCGCTGGGGCTGGCCACCATCGCGTTCGACCTGATCGGAGTCGGGCCCACCCAGCTGGTCGCCCGGCTCACCAGGGACCCGGCGAAGACCACGCTGCTGACCGCGTACGTCACCGACGGCGGGGTCTGGCTCATCAGCCTGCTCGTCATCGGCCTCATGATCCTCGCGTTCCGGTCCTACCGGTCGGCGGAGACGCGACGCACGGTGGCCGCCCTGTGGGACCTGGGCGACTTCTGGCCCCGTACCGTCCATCCCTTCGCGCCGCCCTGCTACGCCGCCCGGGCCGTCCCCGAGCTCGCCAAACGGGTGTCCGCGCTCGGGGCGCGCGGCAAGGTGGTCATCTCAGGACACAGCCACGGCTCGGTCCTGGCCGCGGCCACGATCCTGCAGCTGCCGCCGTTCGTTCTGCGCCGGGTGGCGCTGCTGACCCACGGCAGCCCGCTGAGCCGGCTCTACACCCGCCTCTACCCCGCCTATCTCGGCGGGCGGACGCTCTGCGAACTGGGCGACCGCCTCGACTGGCGGTGGCGGAACCTGTGGCGGGACACGGACCCGGTCGGCGGGCCGGTCTTCCCCCGGTCGGGAGACGGGCCAGCGGAGTGTGACGTCCCCGGAAGCCGGTCCGTCGACATCCGGCTCCGCGACCCGGTCAGCCTGGCGATCGACCCGGCGGACACCGTGCCGCCGCCGCTCGAACGGCACTGGCCCTACCACACACAGTCGCCGTACCAGGCCGCCGTGCGTGACCTCACCGACCGGATCGGCTGAGGCCCGGTCAGTCCGCCTCCGGATCGGCCAGCGCCGGCAGCCGTACCGTCACCCGCAGCCCCGGGGCCGACGCCTCCGGCGCGGCGTCCGCCAGGTCGACGGCGCCGCCGGCCCGGCGGACCAGCTCCCGCACGATCGCCAGCCCGAGGCCGGCGCCGCCGGCGTCGCGCGCCCGCGCGTCGTCCAGCCGGGTGAAGCGGGCGAAGACCCGCTCCCGGTCCGCCGCCGGGATGCCCGGCCCGTCGTCGGTCACCGTGACCAGGTGGTACGCCCCGCCACCCCGCTGCCGGGGCACCGGCGGGTCGAGGTGCGGGCCGGTCACCGCCAGCCGCACCTCGCCGTGCGCGTACCGCAGCGCGTTCTCCACCAGGTTGACCAGCACCCGGCGCAGCTCCCCCGGGTCCCCCTCGGTCCAGAGCGGGCCCGGCGGCGGGTCGTGGCGCAGCGGCGGGGACGGGTAGCGCGCGGCCACCCCGCACAGCAGCTCGCCCAGCTCCACCGGGCCGACGGCGCGCGGCGCGGGCCGGTCCGGCCGGGCGGCCTGCTCGTCGAGGCGGGCCAGCAGCAGCAGGTCGTCGACGAGCCGGGTGAGCCGCTCGGTGTCGGCGAGCAGGTTCTCCGCCACCGCAGGCCAGTCCGTCCCGGCGCCCAGCCGCCGGGCCACCTCCAACTCGGTACGCATGTTGGTCACCGGGCTGCGCAGCTCGTGCGCGGCGTCGGCGACGAACGCCCGCTGCCGGTCCCGGGACGCGGCCAGTCGGTCCAGCATGTCGTTGAGGGTGACCGCCAGCCGCTGGATCTCGTCCCGCCCGGCCGGCACGGGCAGCCGTTCCGCCCCGGCCCGGCCGGTGATCTCGGCGGCACCGCTGCGCAGCGCCTCCACCGGACGCAGCGTCGCCCCCACCACCCGCCAGGCCACCACGGCCAGCCCGGCCACGAGCAGCGGGAAGCCGACCAGCAGCAGGTTCCGAACCACGTGCAGGCTGTGCCGGACGTCGGACATCGACTTGGCCACCAGCACGGTGAGCGGCTCGTCCGGGGTGCCCGCGGGCACGGTCACCACCCGGACCGGCCCGGTCAGGCCGACCCGCCGCCCGTCCACCACGAGCCGCTGCCGCTGCCCGGCACGCAGCTGGTCGGCGCCGAGCATCGGCACCAGCCGGTCGGCGTCGATCGAGGCGGCGCGGATCCGGCCCTGGCCGTCGACCACCTGGACGCGGAGCTGCCCGCCGGCCACCGGCAGCGGATCGGGCAGGGCGTCCTCCGTGGCCAGCAGCGCGACCGCGTCCGCGGTGCGGAGCGCCTCGTCGTCGACGGAGCGCTGCAACGTCCACCCGAGCGCGCCGAGCAGCAGCGCCCCGCCGAGCGCGAAGCCGACGACCAGGCCCAGCACCCCGAGCGCGAGCAGCCGGGACCGCAGCCCGAGGTTGGGCAGGAGCGTGCTGAGCCGGCCCCTCATGTGGCCAGCCGGTAGCCGGCGCCCCGGACCGTCTCCAACCGGTCTCGGCCGATCTTGCGGCGCAGGTAGCCGACGTAGACCTCGACCGCGTTCGGGGCCGTCTCCACCGCCGCGTCCCAGACGTGGTCCAGCAGCTCGGTCTTGGAGACCACCTCGCCGGGGCGGCGCATCAGGTAGGCGAGCAGGGCGTACTCGCGGGCGGTCAGGGCCACCTCGGCGTCGGCCCGGGTCACCCGCCGCCGCGCCGGGTCCAGGCGCAGGTCGCCAACCGAGAGCACGGCCGGGCGCTCCGGCGCGCCCCGGCGCAGCAGCGCCCGCAGCCGGGCCAGCAGCACCACGTACGAGAAGGGCTTGGTCAGGTAGTCGTCGGCCCCGCAGTCCAGGCCGTCGGCCTGGTCGTACTCGCCGTCCTTGGCCGAGAGCATCAGCACCGGCAGCCAGCGCTCCTCGGCGCGCAGGCGGCGCACCACCTCGTAGCCGGAGAGGCCGGGGAGCATCACGTCCAGGATCATGGCGTCGTAGTCGCCGTGCCGGGCGGCGTCGAGCCCGCCGGGGCCGGTGGCCTCGACGTCCACCACGAAGCCCTCCGCCTGCAGGCCCCGCCGCAGCGACGCGGCCAGCCGCGTCTCGTCCTCCACCACCAGCACACGCACGGGGTCAAGGGTGCCATCCGGTGACACCCCCTAGGGAATCTCCTCAGCGCTCTCACAGCGACCCTGGTGCAGCATCTACCGTCAGGAGGTGCACACCATGTCCGTACTGAAGAACCGCGCCGTGCTCCGCTGGCTGGTCCCGGTGACCGCGGGGGTCGCCGTGATCGGGGGCGGCGCGGCCGTCGGCACGTTCGCCGCCGGGGCCGACCCGGCGCTGCCGCCGCGTACCGCCGCCCAGCTCCTGGAGGACCTGCGGACGTCCCGCCTCGACGGGCTCTCCGGCACCGTCGTGCAGCGGGCCGACCTCGGGCTGCCGCCGATCGCCGCACTCGTCGGGCAGGCCGGCGGCAACGAGCTGGCCAGCCTGGTCAGCGGCACCCACACGCTGCGGGTCTGGTACGCCGGCCCGGAGCGGCAGCGGCTCGCCCTGGTCGACACGCTTGGCGAGCGGGACCTGCTGCGCAACGGGCGCGACGTGTGGAGCTGGGACAGCCGGGCCAACACGGCGTCACACCGGACGCTGCCGGCGGACGCGAAGGACCTGGAGTCCGCCCCGGCCACGCCGGCCGACGCCGCCGACCGGGCGCTGGCGGCCATCGACCCGAGCACCGCGGTCACCGTCGGCCGCTCCGGCACCGTCGCCGGTCGCAGCGTGTACGAGCTGGTGCTGACCCCGCGCGACCGGGACTCACTGGTGCACCAGGTGCGGGTCGCACTGGACGCGAAGGAGCACGTGCCGCTGCGCTTCGAGGTGCTCGCCGACGGGACGGACGAGCCGGCGTTCGAGGTGGCGTTCACCCAGGTCGACTTCCGCACCCCGGACGCCGACCAGTTCCGGTTCAACCCGCCGCCCGGCGTGACGGTCAAGGAGGAGCCGGCGGGCGACGAGCGCGGGCCGGCCGGCCGGCAGCGCCCCGAGCGGGGCGCGGACGGGCCGGACGTGCGTACCGTCGGGACCGGCTGGACCACCGTGCTGGTCGCGAAGCTCGACGCGATGGGCGCGGCCGGCGCGAAGCCGGGTGCGAAGCCGGGCGAGGCGGCCGGACCGGATGCGGACATGATGGCGAAGGTGCTCGGCGGGCTGGAGCGGGTGAGCGGCGACTGGGGCAGCGGCCGGCTGCTCACGGGCAAGCTGTTCAGCGTGCTGCTCACCGATGACGGCCGGGTGCTGGCCGGTCTCGTGCGGCCGGAGCGGCTGTACCAGGCGGCGAAGGGCTGAGTTCGGAGCGGCCCTGTCGGGGTCCGGTCGGCGTGTGCCGGCCGGGCCCCGCCTTCGTGTGCGAACCTGCGGTGTGACGTGATCGCGAGCGGCCGGCGCGGCTTGGTCCGGCGCCTCGCGGCGCGGTATCTTTCTCAGTTCAAACACAAAAAGGAATGGCTCGTTGAGCCATTCCTGCCGCAATTTTAGCCATGAGGAGCCGGCTTGTCAACGCACTCCGACGTGTCGGGTGAGCTGCACCAGGACGACGAGATCGGTCGCGAGCAGGAGTACGTCTCGATGCTCTACGACCGGCTGGACGGCATGCGGGACCAGGCGGCCCGGCGGCTCACCGAGGAGCTGCGCACCAGCGGCGGTACGCAGCAGGCCCGGTCGCAGCGCGACTCCGCCGTGGGGATGTACGCCGGCCAGGTCGAGCAGTTCTCCGCGGTGGAGAGCGGCCTCTGCTTCGGCCGCCTCGACGGCGACGACGACTCGTGCCGCTACATCGGCCGGATCGGCATCTTCGACACCTCGGGCGACTACGACCCGCTGCTCATCGACTGGCGCGCTCCGGCAGCCCGCGCCTTCTACCTGGCCACGGCCGCCAACCCGCAGGGTGTCCGCCGGCGCCGGCACCTGCGTACCCGGGAGCGGAAGGTCACCGGACTCAACGACGAGGTGCTCGACATCGCCGCCGCCTCCCCCACCGCCCACGAGGAGGTGACCGGTGAGGCGTCGCTGCTCGCCGCGCTGAACGCGGGGCGGACCGGGCGGATGCGCGACATCGTCGAGACCATCCAGGCCGAGCAGGACCGGATCATCCGCGCCGACCTGCCGGGCGTCATGGTGGTGCAGGGCGGGCCGGGCACGGGCAAGACGGCGGTGGCCCTGCACCGGGCCGCATACCTGCTCTACACGCACCGGCAGCAGCTCTCCAGCCGGGGCGTGCTGCTGGTCGGCCCGAACGCCACCTTCCTCCGCTACATCTCCCAGGTGCTGCCGGCGCTGGCCGAGACCGGCGTGCTGCTGCGTACCCAGGCCGACCTCTTCCCCGGCGTGCACGCGCGCCGCACCGAGCCGGCGGAGACCGCGGCGCTGAAGGGGCGCGCCGTGCTGGCCGAGGTGCTGGCCAACGCCGTCCGGGACCGGCAGTGGGTGCCGGACGAGCCACTGGAGATCGAACTGCCCCAGCGGGAGATCCTCACCCTCGACCCGGAGACCGTGCGGCAGGCGCGGGACCGGGTCCGCCGCACCGACCGCCCGCACAACCTGGCCCGGGCGCTGTTCGACATCGAGATCGTGCACGCGCTCGCCGACCAGGTGGCCGAGCGGATCGGGGCCGACCCGCTCGGTGGGGAGAACCTGCTCTCCGAGGCCGACCGGGCGGAGATCCGCCGGGAGTTGCGCGATGAGCCGGAGCTCCGGGCCGCGCTGGACGAGCTGTGGCCCGTCCTCACCCCGCAGCGGCTGCTCGCCGACCTGTTCGAGTCGCCGGAGCGGATCGCCGCCGCCGCGCCGATGCTCACCGATGCGGAGCGCGCCGCGTTGCACCGGGAGCCGGGCGGCTGGACGCCGGCCGACGTGCCGCTGCTGGACGAGGCGGCCGAGCTGCTCGGCGAGGACCAGCGCGCCGCCGCCGCCCGCCGGGAGCGGATCCGCGCCCTGGAACGCGAGTACGCCGAGGGCGTGCTGGAGATCTGGCGCGGTTCCCGCTCGATCGACGTGGAGGACGAGGCGGACGGCGGCGAGATCCTCGGCGTTACCGACCTCATCGATGCCGACCGGCTCTCCGAGCGGCAGGAGGAGACCGACAACCTCACCACCGCGCAGCGCGCCGCCGCCGACCGGACCTGGGCCTTCGGGCACGTGATCGTCGACGAGGCGCAGGAGCTGTCGCCGATGGCCTGGCGGTTGCTGATGCGCCGCTGCCCGAGCCGGTCGATGACCATCGTCGGGGACGTGGCGCAGACCGGGGCGCTCGCCGGCACGCCGTCCTGGCAGGAGGCGCTGGCGCCGTACGTGGCGGAGCGGTGGCGGCTGGAGGAGCTGACCGTCAGCTACCGCACCCCGGCCGAGATCATGGCGGTCGCCGCCGAGGTGCTCGCCGAGATCGATCCGGCGCTGCGCCCGCCCCGCTCGGTACGCGCCAGCGGCGTACCGCCGTGGGACCGGACCGTCGCGGCGGACCGGCTCGCCGGCGAGCTGGTCGGGGCCACCGCCCGGGAGGCGGCCGGGCTGGCCGACGGCCGGCTCGGCGTGATCGTGCCCGCCGGCCGGGTGGACGAGCTGGGTACGGCGGTCGTCGCGGCGCTGCCGGAGGCGACCGTCGGCGAGCAGCCGGAGCTGGCGAACCGGGTGGTGGTGCTCACCACCGAGCAGGCCAAGGGCCTGGAGTTCGACTCCGTGCTGGTGGTGGACCCGGACCGGATCGTCGCCGAGTCCCCGCGCGGCCACAGCGACCTCTACGTCGCCCTCACCCGCGCCACCCAACGCCTGGGCATCCTCCGCACCATCTGACCCCACCCACGGCGAAGGGGGGCGGCGACAGCCGCCCCCCCTTCTTCCTGCCGGGTGTTAGCCCGGGTTGGCCTGGTCGTTGGTGAAGTTGCCGACCTGGCTGCCGGACGACGAGGCGTCGCTCGTGGAGCCACCGGCCGGCGTGCTCAGGCCGCCGGTGGTGGCGTCGCCCGTGGTGGTCGGTGCCACGGTGCCCCGGTGCTGCTCCGGTTGGCGGGCCACCCGCCGGACGCTGGCCGGGCCGGCGGTGCCGCCGGTCGTGGTGACGGCGCCCTGGCCCCGCGTGGGGCCACCGTCGCGCAACACGTTCGGGTCGACCGGGGCGTGGGCCGGGTCGTCCGGATCATCCTCCTGGATGACCCGCAGCACGTCGGTCTGCGGCACGGTGACCTCGTCGAGCGCGCCCTCGCCGTAGACGCCGCCGGCGACGCGCTCCTCGGCCCGCCGGGCGGCCTGCTGCCGCATGTCGTCCTCACGCACGTGAACCACCTCGCAGATGCTCGGGATCCTCCTTGCGTGCCCGCCGGCCGGGGGCTGAAACCGGGACCCGGCCCGCGAACCTGGGTCCGTGCGGCACGCCGGACGGGATTTCCGGCGCACCGGGAGCGGTGCGGTGTCCGTGCCCGGATGTCCGGTTGCCGAGCGGGCCGCGGTGACCCTCCGGCGGGTGCTCCTATTCGGCCGGGACCTGGCGTTACCGCTCCGGGGGCGCGGGTAGACGGAGGGTGCCCCCGCCACAGTGCGCGAACCGCGCCGTGGCCGACCTGCGGCAGCGGGGCGGGAGGTGTGCAGAGTACGACTCATCATTCCTGAGGAGGACCGATGAGCACGCAGGCTGCATCCACCAGGCCGATGAACCGGCCGGCACAGGACATGTCCAATCGGGCCGCGATGCAGGAGACGCCGACCCGCCCCATGCCCATGATGCACGACGGGCAGCGGCAGGCGATCCAGTCGCCCGGCACGGAGACCAAGCCGTCGTTCGCGACGACCGAATTCTGGATCTACCTGGCGGCCGTCGCCGGTGTGCTGGTGGCGTCGTTCCTGGTCGGCAAGAACTCGGTCGGCGTGGACATCTTCCGCGCGCCGCAGGCCTGGTTCTTCATCACGCTGCTGACCATCGGCTACCTGGGTAGCCGCGGTCTGGCCAAGGCCGGAAGCAACTTCCGCAGCGGTGAGGAGCGGAAGGCCCGGCACTGACCGGAGCCACACCTGAGACGACGATGCCCCCGGGGTTCACCCGGGGGCATCGTCGCGTGCCGTCACTCCTCGCCGAAGTCTCCGAAGTCGCCCTCGAAGGCGTCCTCGATCAGCTCACCGGCGACCAGGCCGCCCGCCACGCCGAGCGCGGCGCCGCCCAGCATGGCGCCCATGCCCGAGCCGCGGTGGCCCTGGTGCCCGTAGTGCCCGTGCGGCGCGCCGAAGCCCTGGGCACGCAGGCTGCCGAAGCGCGAGGTGGTCTCCCGCAGCCAGCCGTCGACCACCTGCACCCAGTCGGTGCGGCCCGCGTCGCTGTGCGGGACGGCGTACCGGCCGAAGGCGTCGTGCCCGGCGCTGAGGAAGCCGCCGCGCTTGTCGCACTCCAGGATCACCTCGACACCGTGCTGGCTGGTCACGAAGGTCAGCTCGACCTCGTTGACCGACCCGGCGTACTGGGGCGCGGCGAAGAACTCGATCTCCTGGTAGAAGGGCAGCGTCTGCTGCACCCCACGGATGTGACCGCGCTCCAGGTCGGCGTGCTTGAAGCGGAAACCGAGCGCCTGGAAGGCGTCGAGGATGCGCTCGTGGATCGGCAGCGGGTGCACGGCCACCTGGTCCAGGTCGGACTTGTCCACAGCCCGGGCCACCGCCAGCTCGGTGCGCAGGCCCATGGTCATGCCGTGCAGCCGCTGGCCGTACACGTCGGTGACCGGGGTCTCCCACGGCACCGGGAGCTGGAACGGGATCGACAGCTGCTGCTTCGGGGCCAGCTGGAGCGGGCCGCTCACCGGCATCCGGTGGAACTCCATGATGCCGGCGTACTCGGTGTCGCCGCCCTCGATCTCGACCCGGGTGACCAGGCCGACGGTGATCTGCTCGATGCTCGCCGGCGCGTCGCCGCCGACCAGGTTGACGTGCCCGTCCAGGGCCAGGCCCGGCCGGGTGTTGGGATTGGTCAGCACGGTGTCGACGCTCGGGCCGCCCACGCCGAACGCGCTCAGCATCTTCTTGAAGACCATCACCACTCCGCTTCCACCGTCGGCGCGCTCCACCGTGGAGTGCGCGGGGCCACGAAGGGGACCCTAACCTGGGCGGCTGTGAAGTGCCTGAAAGCCGGCCAGGTCAGTCGGCGTCGACGACGATCAGCTCGCCCACCTGCTCGCCGATCTGCCGGCGTCCCTCCGGTGGCAGACCGCCGTCGGTGATGAGCAGGTCGGCCTCCTCCAGCGGGGCGATGGTGGCGATGCCGATGGTCTCCCACTTGGTGTGGTCGGCGAGCACCACGAGCCGCCGGGCCGCGCCGATCAGCCGCCGGTTGACGGCCGCCTCCAGCAGGTTGGGGGTGGTGAACCCGGTGCGCGGGCTCATGCCGTGCACGCCGAGGAAGAGCAGGTCGACGTTGAGCGCGGCGATGGCCGCCTCGGCCACCGGCCCGGTCAGCGCGTCCGACGGGGTGCGGATGCCGCCGGTGAGCACGACCGTCTGGTCGGCGCGCGGGTTCTGGTAGAGGGCGTCGGCGACCGGGATCGAGTTGGTGACCACGGTCAGGCCCCGCACGTCGGCGAGCCGGGCGGCCAGGGCCGCGGTGGTGGTGCCGGCGGAGAGCGCGATCGCCATGCCGGGCTCGACCAGGCCGGCGGCCCGCTCGACGATGGCACGCTTCTCGGCCTGCTGCCGGATCGACTTGGCCGCGAAGCCCGGCTCCTCGGCCGAGCCGGGACCGGCCAGCGTCGCTCCCCCGTGGACCTTGTCGACCAGGCCCCGCTCGGCGAGCACCTCCAGGTCCCGCCGGATGGTCATGTCCGACACCCCGAAGCGGCTGACCAGGTGGCTGACCCGGACGCCGCCGCGCTGGCGGATCAGCTCCAGGATGGCGCTCTGCCGTTGCTGGGCGAGCATCGAACCTCCTTCAGGCGCACGGGCGGCACGGTACGCGGGATCACGCGGGACGGGCCAGAGTCTCCTCGCGGACCACCGCCACCTCCCCCGCCGGGACCACCAGCTCGCCGTCGCACCGGCCGCCGCCGAGCAGTTCGGCGCCGGTGACCGCCAGCCGGGCCTCGGCGTCGGTGTGGTTGATGACGAACAGCCAGCTCCGGTCGTCGGACCGGCGGCGGACCACCTCGACGCCCTCGGGCGCGGTCGCCGCCGGGCGCACGCCGGCCTCGGCGAGCAGCCGGGCGACCAGCCGGTCGGTGGCCGCCCGGTCGAGCCGGGTGCCGAGGTACCAGGCCGCGCCCGCGCCGACCGCGTGCCGGGTCAGCGCCGGCACACCGGGCAGCGGCCCGTCGGCGTACGAGGCGAGCACGTCGGCGCCCTCGGCGTGCAGCCACTCGGTCCACACGTCGGCGGTGGCGCCGTCGTCGAGGCGGACCGACTCGCCGGCCCGGAGCGGGAAGAACTCCTCGGTGCGTACGCCGAGCAGGTCCCGGAACGCGCCCGGGTAGCCGCCCAGCCGGATGTGGTCGTGCTCGTCGACGATGCCGCTGAAGTAGGTGACCAGCGCGGTCCCGCCCGCCTCGACGTAGCGGCGCAGCGCGTCGGCGTCGGCGTCGCGGACCAGGTAGAGGGTGGGCACCAGGACCAGCCGGTAGCGGGACAGGTCGGTCGACGGGTGCACCACGTCGGCGGTGACCCCGGCCCGCCAGAGGGCGCCGTGCAGCGCGGTGAGCCGGTCGGCGTAGGTGACGTCGACGCTGGGGTGGGAGTCGAGTTCGGCACCCCACCAGGCCTCGTAGTCGAAGAGGACGGCCACGTCGGCGTCGACCCGGCTGCCGCGTACCTCCGCGAGGGCCTGGAGGTCGGCGCCGAGCCGGCAGACCTCGCGGAACACCTTGGTCTCCGGGCCGGCGTGCGGGACCAGCGCGGAGTGGAACTTCTCCGCCCCCGCCCGGGAGGCCCGCCACTGGAAGAACAGCACCCCGTCGGCGCCGCGCGCCACGTGGGCGAGGCTGTTGCGGCGCAACTGGCCGGGGGTCTTGGCGACGTTGCGCGGCTGCCAGTTCACGGCGCTCGTGGAGTGTTCCATGAGCAGCCACGGGTCACCGGCGGCGACGCCCCGGGTGTGGTCGGCGGCCAGCGCCAGGCCGAGCTGCGGCTCCGGATCGGCGGCGGTGAGGTAGTGGTCGTTGGAGACCAGGTCCACGTCGGCGGCCCAGGAGTGGTAGTCGAGGTACTTGATGCCGGTGCCGATCATGAAGTTCGTGGTGACCGGCTGGGTGGTGAGCCGGGTCAGCAGCTCCCGCTCCGCGCGCAGCTGGGCGCGCTGCTCGTCGGAGGAGAAGCGCAGGAAGTCCAGCTGCTGGGTGGGGTTGGCGAAGGTCGGGGCGCTGCGCGGCGGGTTGACCTCGGCCCAGTCGTGGTAGCGCTGGCTCCAGAACGCGGTGCCCCAGGCGACGTTGAGCGCGTCCAGGTCGCCGTAGCGCTCGCGCAGCCAGCCGCGGAACGCCTCGGCGCTGACGTCGCAGTGGCAGTGCACGTTGTGGCAGCCCAGCTCGTTGGACACGTGCCACATGACGACGGCCGGGTGGTCGGCGTACCGGCCGGCGACGGCCTCGACCAGGGCGAGCGAGCGCTCCCGGAACACCGGCGAGCTGGGGCAGTACGCCTGCCGGCCGCCGGGCCAGAGGATCGTGCCGTCGGCGCGGCGGGGCAGCGTCTCCGGGTGCCGGTGGGCCAGCCAGGGCGGCGGGCTGGCGGTGGCGGTGGCCAGGTCGACGCTGATCCCGCCGTCGTGCAGCAGGTTGAGCGCCCGGTCCAGCCAGCCGAACTCGAAGCGGCCGGGAGCGGGTTCCAGCAGGGCCCAGGAGAAGATCCCGACCGAGACGAGGTTGACCCCGGCCCGGCGCATCAGCTCGACGTCCTCGGCCCAGGTCTCCTCGGGCCACTGCTCCGGGTTGTAGTCGGCGCCGTACCAGATGTGCTCGCCGTGCCAGTTCCGCATGAGAGCAGAGGGTGCCCCCGAACGGCACCCAAGTCAACACTTTCCAACATCGACAGAAATTCCAACGTTTACCGTCTCTTCCCCGTGTCACAACTGGGTTATCGCTGTCCTTCCGCCCTCTTGACAGCGCCGAACCAAGGGGTAGCTTCAACCGCCACCGGCTGTTTGTGTTCGGACGTGTGGATTCACGGTGGATCTACGGCGGCCGGCATGAACACCTATCCCCGCCACCGATCACGGCCCTTGGGCGCAGCGCACCTCTTCCACGCAGGAGGCACAATGTCCCGTCCCCGCTCGCAAGCCGAGTACCTCGCCCGACTCGTACCCCCGTCCGTCGCCGGCCTGAACCGCCGCTCACTGCTGGCCGGCGCGGCCGGCGCGGGCGCGCTGCTCGGCACGGGACTGCTCGCCGGCTGCGGCTCCGACTCCGACTCGGGCGGGGACGCGAAGACCGTGTCGCTCGGGTCGAACCAGTCGGACCCGAAGCCGAAGGACGTCATCGCCAAGGTGATGGACGGCTTCAAGACCTCGTCCGGGGTCACCGTCAACATCAACACGGTCGACCACAACACGTTCCAGGAGAACATCAACAACTACCTGCAGGGCAAGCCGGACGACGTGTTCACCTGGTTCGCCGGCTACCGGATGCGGTTCTTCGCCGCCAAGGGCCTGGCCGGCGACCTGAGCGACGTCTGGGGCAAGCTGTCCGGCTACTCGGACGCGTTCAAGAAGGCGTCCACCGGCGACGACGGCAAGCAGTACTTCGTGCCGGCGTCCTACTACCCGTGGGCGGTCTTCTACCGCAAGTCGGTGTGGCAGCAGCACGGCTACCAGGTGCCGAAGACGCTGGACGACCTGAACGCCCTCGGCGCGCAGATGAAGAAGGACGGCCTCAACCCGATCGCCTTCGCCGACAAGGACGGCTGGCCGGCGATGGGCACCTTCGACATCCTCAACCTTCGGATCAACGGCTACCAGTTCCACGTCGACCTGATGGCCGGCAAGGAGGCGTGGACCTCCGACAAGGTCAAGAAGGTCTTCGACGCCTGGGCGGGGCTGCTGCCGCTGCACCAGCCGGACTCCCTGGGCCGGACCTGGCAGGAGGCGGCCCAGTCGCTGCAGCAGAAGAAGAGCGGCATGTACCTGCTCGGCCTCTTCGTCGCGCAGCAGTTCAACAACGACGAGCAGGACGACCTGGACTTCTTCACCTTCCCCGAGGTCGACTCGACCATCGGCGCGAAGGCCCTGGACGCCCCGATCGACGGCTACATGATGGCCCGCAAGCCGAAGTCCGAGGCCACCGCCAAGAAGCTGGTGGAGTACCTGGGCTCCAAGGACGCCGCGAACATCACCGTCAAGAACGACCCCAGCACGCTGGTCGCCAACACGGGCGGCGACACGGCCGGCTACACGGCCCTGCAGAAGAAGGCCGCCGAGCTGGTCGGCTCCGCCACCGAGATCGCCCAGTTCCTCGACCGGGACACCCGGCCGGACTTCGCCTCGACCGTCATGATCCCGGCGCTGCAGCAGTTCATCAAGGACCCGAAGGACATCAGCGGCCTGCTGACCAGCATCGAGAACCAGAAGAAGTCCATCTTCACCAGCTGACGGCGGAAAGGGGGAGGACATCGTGTCCGACCTGCCCCTGGTCCAAGCGGACCGCGCCGTGCCGCCGCCGGCCGCGACCACCGCCACGCGTGGTCGCGGCCGCCGGCTACGGCTCCTGTCCGGCACCGACCGCGTGGTGATCACGCTGATGGTGCTCGTGCCGCTGCTGCTCGTGGTGGCCCTGGTCTGGCTGCCGGCGCTGGCCACCGTGGCGCTTTCCGGCACCAACTGGGACGGCATCGGCCCGCTCGCCGACATCGACTGGGTCGGCCTGAAGAACTACGACGACGTGGTGAGCATCTACCCGCCGTTCGTACCGGCGATCCAGAACAACCTGCTCTGGCTGGCCGCCCTCTTCGTGGTGGCCACGCCGTTCGGCATGTTCCTCGCCGTGCTGCTCGACAAGGAGCTGCGCGGCAGCCGGTTCTACCAGACCGCCCTCTACCTGCCGGTGGTGCTCTCGCTGGCGCTGATCGGCTTCGTCTGGCAGCTCATCTACAGCCGCGACCAAGGCCTGCTCAACGCGCTGCTCGGCACACACACCGACTGGTACGGCGACCCGAACGTCAACATCTGGGCGGTGCTCTTCGCGGCCGGCTGGCGGCACGTCGGCTACATCATGCTGCTCTACCTGGCCGGCCTGAAGGGCGTCGACCCCTCCCTGCGCGAGGCCGCCGCCGTGGACGGCTCCTCCGAGGTCAGCACCTTCTTCCGGGTCGTCTTCCCGGTGCTGCGACCCATCAACATCATCGTGCTGGTGGTGACGGTGATCGAGTCGCTGCGCGCGTTCGACCTCGTCTGGGTCATCAACAAGGGACGCAACGGCCTCGAACTGATCTCCGCGCTGGTCACCGCGAACGTGGTGGGCGAGGCCAGCCGGATCGGCTTCGGCTCGGCCCTGGCCACGATCATGCTGGTCGTCTCCCTGGTCTTCATCACCCTCTACCTGTTCACCGTGATGCGGGAGGACCGGCGATGAGCAGCGCGACCCTGACCCGTGACCCCGACACCGCGGCGCGGCCCGGCCGCCGCCGGCCGCTGCGGCCCGCCCGGGTGGTCCTGCACGTCTTCCTCGCCGCGGTGGCGGTCGGCTGGCTCTTCCCGATCCTCTGGGCGGTGCTGACCTCACTGCGCTCGTACCAGTACACCGCCACCCACGGCTACGTCTCGCTCGGCGGCTGGACGTTCGACAACTACGTCACCGCCTGGCGGACCGCCGAGTTCGGCAAGCACTTCCTCAACTCGGTCTACATCACGGTGCCGGCCGTGCTGCTGACCCTCTTCCTCGCCTCGTCCGTGGCGTTCGTGATCGCCCGGTTCAGCTGGAAGTTCAACATCGCCCTGCTCGGCCTCTTCACCGCGGCGAACCTGCTGCCCCAGCAGGCCCTGCTCATCCCGCTGTTCCGGATGTTCACCGAGGTCCCGCTACCGGCGTGGATGAGCGACTCGGAGCTGCTCTACGACAGCTACTGGGGGCTGATCCTGGTCAACGTCGCCTTCCAGTGCGGCTTCTGCGTCTTCGTGCTGAGCAACTACATGAAGGCCCTGCCGCACGAGCTGTACGAGGCCGCGATGGTCGACGGGGCCAGCGTCTGGCGGCAGTACTGGCAGGTGACCATGCCGCTGTGCCGGCCGGCCCTGGCCGCGCTGGCGACGCTGGAGGTGACCTGGATCTACAACGAGTTCTTCTGGGCCACCGTGCTCATGCGCACCGGCGACAAGTTCCCGGTGACCAGCTCGCTGAACAACCTGCGCGGCGAGTTCTTCACCGACAACAACCTCGTCTCGGCCGGCTCCGTGCTGGTCGCCATCCCCACCCTGGTGATCTTCTTCCTGTTGCAGAAGCAGTTCGTCCGGGGCCTCACCCTGGGAGCCAGCAAGGGATGAGCATCGTCCACCTGCGCCGCGCGCGGACCAGCCTGGTGCTCGACGCGCGCGGCCCCGGCCTGCCCCGGGTCGTGCACTGGGGCGCCGACCTCGGGCCGCTGCACGCCGCCGACCTGCCCGCGCTGGTCGACGCCACCGTCCCGCCGGTGGTGCCGAGCAGCTTCGACGCGCCGACCGTGCTGTCGCTGCTGCCCGAGCCGAGCGCCGGCTGGAGCGGCCGGCCCGGCCTGGCCGGGCACCGGGACGGCCGGGACTGGTCGACCGCCTTCCGCCTGGCGGGGATCGACGTGGCCGACGACGCCCCGGAACCGGGCCACGTGGCCGGGGGCGGGGAGGCGGTGCGCGTATCCGAGCAGGCGCGGGACCGCGACGGGGCCGGTGCCGCGCGAGTGACCGTGCGGGCCGCGGACCCGGGCGCCGGGCTGTCGCTGACCGTCGAGATCACCCTGACCCCGGCGGGGCTGCTCACCGTGCGGCACCGGCTGCGCAACGACGGCGACCGGCCCTACGAGGTACGCGAGCTGACGCCGGTGCTGCCGGTGCCGGCGGTCGCCACCGAACTGCTCGACCTGACCGGGCGCTGGTGCCGCGAGCGCGCGCCGCAGCGGCACCGGTGGCCGATGGGCGCCTGGGTGCGCGAGGGACGGCACGGGCGGACCGGTCACGACGCCACCCTGCTGCTGGTCGCCGGCACCCCCGGTTTTGGTTTCGGGCACGGCGAGGTGTGGGCGGTGCACACGGCGTGGAGCGGCGACCACGTCACGGTCGCCGAGCGCCGGCCGACCGGCGAGGCCACCCTGGGCGGCGGTGAGCTGCTCGCCCCCGGCGAGATGCTGCTCGGCCCGGGCGAGGAGTACGCCACTCCCCTGCTTCACGCGGTGCACTCCGCCGACGGGCTCGACGGGTTGAGCGACGTGCTGCACACCCACCTGCGCGCCCGCCCGGAACACCCGCGCGGCCCGCGCCCGGTGACGCTGAACGTCTGGGAGGCGGTCTACTTCGACCACGACCTGGACCGGCTGACGGGTCTCGCCGACCGCGCCGCCGAGGTGGGCGTGGAACGCTTCGTGCTGGACGACGGCTGGTTCCGCGGCCGGCGACACGACCGGGCGGGGCTCGGCGACTGGTGGGTGGACGACGAGGTCTGGCCGGGCGGGCTGCAACCCCTCATCGACCACGTCCGCAAGCACGGCATGCAGTTCGGGCTGTGGGTCGAGCCGGAGATGGTCAACCCGGACTCGGACCTGTTCCGGGCCCACCCGGACTGGGTGCTCCAGGCGCCCGGCCGGCTGCCGCCGGAGTGGCGGCACCAGCAGGTGCTGGACCTGGCGCACCCGGACGCGTACGCCCACCTGCTCGCCCGGCTGGACGCGGTGCTCAGCGAGCACGACGGGATCGCGTACCTGAAGTGGGACCACAACCGGGACCTCACCGAGGCCGGGCACGGCGGCCGGCCGGGCGTGCACGCGCAGACCGTGGCCGTCTACCGGCTCCTCGACGACCTGCGTGCCCGGCACCCGCAGGTGGAGATCGAGAGCTGCTCCTCCGGCGGGGCCCGGGTGGACCTGGAGATCCTGCGCCGCACCGACCGGGTCTGGGCCAGCGACTGCAACGACGCCCTGGAGCGGTTGTCGATCCAGCGCTGGACCGGCCTGCTGCTGCCGCCCGAGCTGATCGGCACCCACATCGGACCGGAGCGCTCGCACACCACCCACCGGGTGCACGACCTGGGCTTCCGGGCGGTCACCGCGCTCTTCGGCCACCACGGCATCGAGTGGGACATCAGCGGGATCAGCGCGACCGAGCGGATCGAGCTCGCCGCCTGGGTGGCGCTGCACAAGCGGCTCCGCCCGCTGCTGCACGGCGGCCGGGTGGTCCGCGTCGACCATCCGGACCCGGCCGTCCAGGCTCACGGCGTGGTCGCCCACGACGGCTCCCACGCGGTGTACGCGGTCTCCCGCCTGGCCACCTCGGCGGCGCAGGTGCCGGGCGCGGTGCGGCTGCCGGGGCTGGACCCGGCGCGGCGCTACCGGGTCCGGCCGCCGGCCGGGGTGCCGGAGCCGGCCCTGCTGGAACTGGTCCCGCCGGCGTGGCTGGCCTCGGACGACGGAGTGACGCTGAGCGGGTCGGTGCTCGGGTCGGTCGGGTTGCAACTGCCCGCGCTGCACCCCGAGCAGGCGTTGCTGCTGGAGGTCACCGCGGCGGGCTGAGGACCGCTCAGCTCGGCGGCCGGAAGGGGCTCGAAACTTCCGGCCGCCGAGCCGTCCGCATCCGGCACGCCCACCTCCGTGGCGTGCGCTGCCGCGCCCCGGACTTCCGGAACTTCTTGACTCCGTGTCGGCGGCCAGCAAATACTTGCGCCGCCGACAGACCTTGACATTCATCGATGGAGAGGTCCGGCCGACCCACCACCACGAGGAGGGCACAGCCGCATGTGGAGCAGAACACCGTCGACGCGGTCCCTGGCGGCGGGACTCGCCGCGGCCGCGCTGGTCGCGGCCGGTAGCGTGGCCGTCACGCTCACCGCCACGGCCGCACCGGCCCGGGCCGCCGCCTGCAACGGGTACGTCGGGCTCACGTTCGACGACGGCCCGTCCGCCAACACCCCCGCCCTGCTCACCGCGCTGCGGCAGAACGGGCTGCGGGCCACGATGTTCAACGAGGGCCAGTACGCGGCCGCCAACCCGGCCCAGGTGCGGGCGCAGGTCAGCGCCGGGATGTGGGTCGCCAACCACAGCTACACGCACCCGCACCTGACCCAGCTGAGCCAGGCGCAGATCGACTCCGAGGTCGCCCGTACCCAGCAGGCCATCGCCAACGCCGGCGGCGGCACGCCGAAGCTGTTCCGCCCGCCGTACGGGGAGACCAACTCGACCGTGCAGTCGGTGCTGGCGAAGTACGGCCTCACCCAGATCATCTGGGACGTCGACTCGCAGGACTGGAACGGGGCGAGCGTCGACGCGATCGTGCAGGCCAACGCCCGGCTCACCAACGGCCAGATCATCCTCATGCACGACTGGCCCGCCAACACGCTGGCGGCGATCCCCCGGATCGCGCAGACGCTGGCCAGCCGCGGCCTGTGCGCCGGCATGATCTCCCCGCAGACCGGCCGCGCCGTGGCGCCCGACGGCGGCGGGGACGGCGGCGGCGGGGGTAGCTGCACCGCGACCCTCTCGGCCGGGCAGCAGTGGACCGACCGCTACAGCCTCAACGTCTCGGTGTCCGGCTCCAACACGTGGACGGTCACCATGAACGTGCCCTCCCCCGCTAAGATCATCGCCACCTGGAACGTCAACGCCACCTGGCCCAACGCCCAGACGATGGTCGCCAGACCGAACGGCAGCGGCAACACCTTCGGCGTCACCATCCAGCACAACGGCAACCGGACCTGGCCGACCGTCTCCTGCGCGGCCGGCTGACCCGGAAATTTCTTCCCGGCGGATGTCGAGAAGCGGGGTGGCAGCTTCTACCGGAGGGTGAAAGCACCGACAATCGGTGCTCGGGCGTGAGGAGCAGACCGTGAAGTACATGCTGCTGATGCAGTTCAGCGCCGCCGGGACCGACTTCCCCTCGATCGACACCTGGACGCCGGAGGAGATCCGCGCGCACATCGGGTTCATGGGCGAGGTCAACGCGAAGCTCGTCGCCGACGGGGAGTTCGTGCAGGCCGAGGGCCTGGGTGGGCCGCAGCAGGCACGGATCGTCCGGGCCGGCGAGAGCGGCGCGCCGGTGGTCACCGAGGGGCCGTTCGCCGAGACCAAGGAGTTCCTGGCCGGCTGGTGGATCGTCGACTGCGAGACGCCGCAGCGGGCCGTGGAGATCGCCGCGCACATCTCCACCGCGCCCGGGCCGGGCGGGCGGCCGCTGAACATGCCGATCGAGGTGCACCCCGTCATGTCGGCACCGCCGCAGGAGATGTGAGCTCTGGGCGTACCGGACCACACCGTCGAGGACCTGCTGCGCGAACTGGCGCCGCAGGTCCTCGGCGTGCTCGCCCGCCGGTTCGGTGACTTCGCCACCGCCGAGGACGCGGTGCAGGAGGCGTTGCTGGCCGCGGCCACCCAGTGGCCGGCCGAGGGGCTGCCGGACCATCCTCGGGGCTGGCTGATCCAGGTCGCGTACCGCCGGATGATCGAGCTGGTCCGTGGCGAGGCGGCCCGCCGGGACCGGGAGGACCGGGCGGCCCGGCGCGGTGGTGACGACCGGCGGACCGCGCCGGCCGCCGACGAACCGCTGACCGCGGACCGGGACGACACCCTGGTGCTGCTCTTCCTCTGCTGCCACCCGACGCTCTCCACGGCGTCGGCGATCGCCCTGACCCTGCGGGCGGTCGGCGGGCTCAGCACCGCCGAGATCGCCCGCGCCTTCCTCGTCCCCGAGGCCACGATGGCGCAGCGGATCAGCCGGGCCAAGCAGCGCATCAGGTCCTCCGGCCTGCCGTTCCGGATGCCCGCCGAGGAGGAACGGCAGACCCGGCTGGCGGCCGTCCTGCACGTGCTCTACCTGATCTTCACGGAGGGGCACACCGCGAGTCTCGGCGACGACCTGCGCCGGGTGGACCTCTCCGAGGAGGCGATCCGGCTGGGCCGCGCCATGCAGGCGCTGCTGCCCGACGACAGCGAGGTGGCCGGGCTGCTCGCCCTCATGCTGCTCACCGAGGCCCGGGCCGCCGCCCGGACCGGCCCGTCCGGCGAGCTGATCTCCCTCGCCGAGCAGGACCGCTCCAGGTGGGACGCCGCCGCGATCGCCGAGGGGACCGCGCTGGTCACCCGGGCGATGGCCCGGGGGCCGGTCGGGCCGTACCAGCTCCAGGCCGCCATCGCCGCCCTGCACGACGAGGCACCCACCGCGGAGCGGACCGACTGGCCGCAGATCCTCGCCCTCTACGAGGTGCTGGAACGGCTGACGGAGAGCCCCGTGGTGTCGCTCAACCGGGCGGTGGCGACCGCCATGGTGCACGGCCCCGCCGCCGGGCTGGCCGCCCTGGCCGCGCTGGCCGCCGACCCCCGGTTGACCGGTCACCACCGGCTCGACGCGGCCCGGGCCCACCTGCACGAGATGGCCGGTGACCCGGACGCGGCGGCGGCGCACTACCGGGCCGCCGCCGGCCGCACCACCAGCCGGCCCGAACACGAGTACCTGCTGATGCGGGCCGCCCGGCTGGCGAACCGGGGCTGAGCCGCGCTACCGGAGCCGGCGCAGCACCACCCCGAGCAGGCGGTCCGTGGTGACGTACCCGGTCTGACGGGAGTCGAGCGAACGCGGCGGGTTGTCACCGAGCACCACCACCCGCCCGTCCGGCACCCGGGTGCCGGGGGCGCCGCGCAGGGCGGCCACGGTGTCGCGGGGAATCGGGTCGCCGGGTACCGCCGCCACGCGCTTGATGATCCACTGCGGCGGCCCGGGGGCCGGGTCGCGGGAGACCGGCGCGGCCGGGCGGGGCCGGCCGAACCGGCTGAGCACCACAACCTGACCGGTGCGCAGGGACGCCGCGGCGACCCGCCGGACCAGCAGGCGCTCACCCGGCCGGTACGTCGGCAGCATGCTCTCCCCGTCCACGGTCACCGTCACGTACCGGCGGCGCAGCCACCATCCGGCGCCGAGCAGCCCGACGGCGGCCAGCGCGCCGGTGAGCGCCGCCCCGGTCACCGGCGGACCGCCGTGGGGTGCCCGGCGCGGGCGGCCGCCGGTTCGTCGTCCCGGTAGCCGGCGGCCTGCTGGGCGAAGAGGCGCGCGTAGGTCCCGTCCGCGGCCAGCAGGGCGGCGTGCGGGCCCTGCTCGACCACGACGCCGCCGGCCAGCACGACGATGCGGTCGGCGTCGCGGACCGTGCCGAGCCGGTGCGTGACGATCAGGCTGGTCCGGCCGGACCGCAGAATCCGCAGGCGCTGGTGGACCTGGTGCTCGGCGTCGGCGTCCAGTCCCGCGCTCGGCTCGTCGAGGATGAGCAGATCCCGGTCGCGGCGCAGGAACGCGCGGGCCAGCGCCAGCCGCTGCCACTGACCGCCGGAGAGCGGCACCCCGGCCGCGAGCGTGTCCGGATCCTCCACGTCCCCCGGCGGCTCGGCGTCGAAGGCCCGGCCGAGCAACGTCCGGTACCCGGCCGGGAGGGCGGTGACCACGTCGTGGACGCCCGCCTCCCGGGCCGCGTCCTCGATCCGGGCCCGGTCGCCGACCGCCGCCAGGTCGCCGACCACGATGTTCTCCTCGGCGGTCAGCTCGTACGCCACGAAGTCCTGGAAGACGGCGCCGATCCGGGCCCGCAGCGCCTCGGGTGGCACGTCCCGGATGTCCACCCCGTCCCACCGGATGCTGCCCCGGGTCGGGTCGTAGAACCGGCACAACAGCTTGATCAGCGTGCTCTTGCCGCCCCCGTTGGGCCCCACCAGCGCGACGGTGGCCCCGTGCGGGATGACCAGGTTCAGCCCGCGCAGCACCCACGGATGGTCCGGGCTGTACCGGAACCAGACGTCCCGCAGCTCGATGCCGGAGCGCAGGGCGGGCAGGGCCCGGGGCCGGGACGGCGTCGGCAGGTCCGGCTCGGCGGTCACCACCCTCACGAAGTGGTGGAACGTGAGCAGGTGCTCGTACGCCATCACCCCGGCGGCGACCAGGGTGGTGAGCGCGGCCTGCACGCCGGCCACCGCCGCCACGAACATCGACACGTCGCCGACGCCGAGCCGGCCGCCGGCGGCGGCCAGCACGGCCCAGACCAGGCCGCCGCCGGCCACGACCGCCGAGCCGGCGGCGAGGCCGCCCTGCACCAGCAGTTCCCGGCGGTCCGTGCGGCGCCGCGCGGCGTTCGCGGTCCGCGCCTCGGCGAGCATGCGTCCGCGCAGGAAGCCACCGAGGCCGAAGAGCCGGATCTCCTTGGCCGCGTCCACCGTGGACAGCTTGTGGGCGTAGAACAGCTCGCGCCGTTCGACCGGGCCGATCCGCCAGAGCATCCCGACCCGCTGCCGGGACAGCCGCAGCTCGATCAGGAACGCGGGCACCGCGGCGAGCACCAGCACGAGCGTGAACGCCGGGCTGATCAGGGCCAGCGAGCCCACGAAGCCGGCGACGGTGAGCACGCTGCGGGCGGCGGACAGGGCGCTGTCGACCAACCGGCCCGGATTCGCGGCGCTCTGCTGCGCGAGCCGCAGCCGGTCGAGGAACGCCGGGGTCTCGAAGCGGGCGAGCCCGGCGAAGCGGGACACGGCGGCGAACAGTTCGTCCTTGCCGCGCAGCGCCGCCCGGCGGTCCACCTCCGCCCGCAGGTACTGGCCGGCGTGTCCGGCCACGGCGGCCGCGGTGCCCACCGCCGCGATGGCCAGTCCCAGGCCGAGCAGTGACGCCGCGCCGGCCGGCGCCGCCAGCCGGTCCAGGGCCGCCGCCGTCAACCAGGCCAGGGCGATCGGCGTACCGGCGCCGATCAGCGTGACGGCCAGGTAGCCGAGGACGGGTACCCGGGCCGCCCGCCAGACCATCCCCGCCGCCCGCACGCCGGAGCCGGCCAGCGCACGGGCACCCGGTGTCCCCGGCTCCCGGCCGCCGGTCACGCCGGCGTCCCGACCGGCAGGCCGGAGACCCGAGGCAGCACGGCGGTGAGGATGCCGCCCTCGCCCAGCACGCAGAACAGGGGGTACGCCTGGACCCGGAACGCGTCGGCGACCGGCGTCCGGGCGGTCTCGACGACCACGTTCGCCACCGGGTTCAGTGCCGCGACGAGCTCCGCCGGGTCGCCGGACCGGGCGCTCACGACCGCCAGCACCCGCTGCCGGTCCTGGCCACGGGCCCAGGCGAGGAGCTCGGGCAGTTGCTCACGGCAGCCGCGGCAGTCCGGGGACAGGAACGCGACGACGGTCGGTTCGGCGAGCAGGTCCCGGGCGACCGGCAGGCCGTCCACGCTGGTCGCCGTGAAGTCGTCCACCACGTCTCCGGCGGACGGGCCGCGGGCGTCCGCGCCGGGGGCGAGGGTGCGGGTGGCGCCGACGTACTCGTAGAGCGCGTCCAGCAGCTTGGTGTGCTCGCGCAGCCGCCGGATCATCCCGAGGGCCAGCAGCAGGTTCAGCGCGCCGAGCGCGCCGACGAGGAACAGCGCCGCGATCAGGTAGGGCATGGTGCACCGCCTTGTCGATTGGGCCGGCCGGGTACGGCGGCGAGGGTGGGGCGTGCCCGGCGGCGGTCCGATCCGCCGCCGGGCACAGTCGGGCGATGCCGCTCAGCAGTAGTACTGGCTGGACGACGAGGTGAAGCAGGAGCCGCAGTTGCTGGTGCCGTTCGGGTAGTAGCAGCAGTACCGCCAGCTGTCGCGGCCGCAGCAGAAGTAGTCGCAGTCGGTCGCCCGCGCCGCGGTGTGCGGGACCACCAGTCCCAGCAGTCGATCGGCGACGGCGTTGGTCAGCTTGCTGACAGTGCGCATCGGACCCTTCCCTTCGTTGTCCGGTCCTGACGCGCGGCCGGGTCGCACCCCGCCGCGTGGACGGCACGGCACCCCCCGTACGCCCGGATGTCCGGTCGGCCTGCCCGGCCGCGCCCTCCCACGATCTGCCGCCGGGTCGAGGCGATTTCTTAACAGTTCCTTGGCCCCCGGCCCCGACGGTGCTGAGATGGAGCCGGCCGGAGGACATCGACACCGGTGATCCCGGCGCTGACCGGCGGGGGCGGGAGACGGCGTGGAGATAGCTCTGCTCGGCCCGGTGGAGATCCGGGCGGCGGACCGGGCGGTCGACGCCGGTCCCCGGCAGCAGCGGCACGTGCTCGCCGTGCTGGCGGCCGAGGTGGGCCGCCCCGTCACCCTCGACCAGCTCGTGGACCGGGTGTGGGACGAGGCCCCGTCCGGCGCGCGGCAGACCCTCCAGGTCTATCTCACCCGGCTCCGGCGGCTGCTGGCCCGGGCCGCCCCGGACGGGGCCGCGCCCCTGGCCCGCCGCTCCGGCGGCTACGTGCTGGACCTCGGGCCGGACCGGGTCGACCTGCACCGGTTCCGCGATCTGCTCGACCGGGCTCGCGGGCGGTCCGACCAGGAACAGGCCGCACTGCTGCGCACCGCGCTGGAGTTGTGGGCGGGCGAGCCGCTGGCCGGACTGCCCGGCGGCTGGGCGGAACGGATGCGGCGCGCCTGGCGCCGCCAGCACCTCGACACCCTGGTGACCTGGGCCGACCTGGAGCTGCGGTGCGGCAACGCCGGCGCGGTGCTCGGCCCGCTGACCGAGGCGGTCGGCGAGTTCCCGCTGGTCGAGCCGCTGAGCGCCGTGCTGATGCGGGGTCTGCACCGGGCCGGCCGGACGGCCGACGCGCTCACCTGCTACGCGGAGCTGCGGCACCGGCTGGCCGAGGAGCTGGGCACCGATCCCTCGCCCGAGGTGCGGGAGACGTACCGGGCGATCCTGCGGACCGACGCGCCGGACGGGGCGCGCATCGCACGGCGGCCGGTCCGGCACGTCCCCGCGCAGCTGCCGGTCGACTCGGCCGGCTTCGTCGCCCGGGGGCGCGAACTCGCCTGCCTGACGGACGCGCTCGACGGCGGCGGCGAGGGAGCAACGGCCACGACGGTCGTGGTCCTGTCCGGCACGGCGGGCGTCGGCAAGACCGCGCTCGCCGTCCACTGGGCACACCGGGTCCGGGACCGCTTCCCCGACGGACAACTGCACGTGAACCTGCGGGGCTTCGACCGCAGCGGTGACCCGATGGACAGCGCGGCGGCGGTCCGGGTGTTCCTCGGCGCGCTCGGCGTGCCGGCGGAGGGCGTACCGGCCGAGCCGGAGGCCGCGACCGCGCTGTACCGGACGCTGCTGGCCGACCGGCGGGTGCTGATCCTGCTGGACAACGCCCGGGACGCCGCCCACGCCCGCCCGCTGCTGCCCGGCGCGGCCGGCTGCCTGGCGCTGGTCACCAGCCGCGACGACCTCGCCGGGCTCGTCGCGGCCGAGGGCGCGCGGCCGGTGCACGTCGGCCTGTTCGATCCCGACGAGGCCCGGCAACTGCTCGCCCGCCGCCTGGGCGCGCCCCGCGTCGCCGCCGAACCCGAGGCCGTCGAGGACATCGTCGCCCTGTGCGCCGGGCTGCCGCTCGCCCTGACGGTGGTGGCCGCCCGCGCGGCCACCAAGCCGACCTTCCCGCTGGTCCGGTTCGCCGCCCAGCTGCGCGCGGGCCGCCTCGACGCCCTGGCCGCCGGGGATCCGATCACCGACGTCCGCAACGTGTTCTCCTGGTCGTACCGCTGGCTCAGCCCTCCGGCGGCCCGGCTGTTCCGGTTGCTCGGCCTCGCCCCGGGCCCGGACGTCGCGGCCCCGGCCGCGGCCAGCCTCGCCGGTCTCCCCGCCGGGCCGGCCCAGCGACTGCTGGCCGAGCTGACCCAGGCGCACCTGGTCACCGAGCACCGACCCGGCCGGTTCCACCTGCACGATCTGCTCCGCACGTACGCCGCGGAGCTGACCGCCCGGCACGACCCGGAGGCCGACCGGTCCGCCGCCGTGCACCGGATCCTCGACCACTACCTGCACACCGGTGACGCCGCCGCGGTCCTGGTGGAGCCGCACCGGGACCGGGCGGTCCGGACCCCGCCACAGCCGGGCGTGCGGCCCGAGCCGCTGCCGGACGAGGGGACGGCGCTGGACTGGTTCACCGCCGAGCACCAGGTGCTGCCGGCCGCGGTCCGCCTCGCCGTCGACGCCGGGTCCGACCGGCACGCCTGGCAGCTGGCGCGGGTTCTCGCCGGCCCGCTCGACAACCAGGGACGCTGGCCGGACCTGGTCGCCGTGGCACAGCTGGCGATCGAGGCGACCCGGCGGCTCGACGAGCCGGCCGAGCAGGCCCGGGCCCAGCGCTTCCTCGGCCGGGCGTACGCCTCGCTGCGCCGCTACGCCGAGGCGGAGGCCGCGTACCGGTCGGCGCTGGAGTTGTACGCGCGGCTCGGTGACCCGGGCGGCCGCGCCGCCGTGCACTTCGCCCTCGCCTGCCTGGCCGAATCCCGGCAGCGCTGGGCGGCGATGCACGAGCACGCGGCCCAGACGCTGCGGTTGTACACCGATGCCGGGTACGAGCCGGGCATCGGCCGGGCGCTGAACCTGCTCGGGTGGGTGCACGCGTTGGCGCGGGACTTCGACGAGAGCCTCCGCCACTGCCACCAGGCGCTGGCCCTGCAGGAGAAGCTCGGCGACCGGGTCGGGCAGGCCGCCACCTGGGACAGCATCGGCTACGTGCACCACCACCGCGGTGAGCACGAGTGCGCGGTCGACTGCTACGAGCGGGCGCTGGCGCTGTACCGGCGGTGCGGCGACCGGTACAACGAGGCCGACGTGCTGGCCCATCTCGGCGACACGCACCGCGCCGCCGGCCGGCACGACGCCGCGCGGGCCGCCTGGGGACAGGCCGAGCAGATCTTCGACGACCTCGGCAACGCGCGGGCGGAGGCCGTCCGCGCCCGGCTGGCCGACGCGGACCCGGTCCAGGTCGCGCCACCGGCCCGGGCCTGACCGCCATCGATGCTTGCCCCCGGGCCACGGCGGTGGCGATACTGACGCCCGGAGCACGCCGCGCCCGTCGGTCGGGGGAACGATGTCGTATCTGTCAGTGGGGCTCGTGGCGACGCTGTGGTGCGTCTTCGCCGCCTCGGCGTGGAGCAAGCTGCGCAGCCGGGCGGCCCAACGGGCGTTCGCGGACTCGCTCCGGCCGCTCCCCCTGCTGCCCGGCCGGCTGGTCGGTCCCGCCGCCGCGGCGGTGACCGGGGCCGAGGCGGCCATCGTGCTCGGGCTGGGCTGGTCGCTGGTCGCGGCGCTCGCCGGCTGGCCCGGCGCCCGCGCCGTGGCCACTCTCGTGCTCCTGGTCACCAGCCTGCTGCTGGCCGTCCTGACGACCGGTGTCGTCCTCGCCGTGCGCCGCCGCACCGGGGCCCGCTGCGCCTGCTTCGGCGCGGCCGAGCGGCCTCTCGGCCGCCGGCACGTCGTCCGCAACGGCCTGCTGCTGGCCGGTGTCGCGGTGGGACTGGTCGACGCGATCGTCGGGTCGGCGCACCGGCCGGCGCCGGCGGGCGCGGCCGTCGCCGTGCTGGCCGGAGTGCTGGGCGCGGCGGTCCTGATCCGGCTGGACGACCTGGTCGAGCTCTTCCTGCCGATCGGCACCGCACCGCCGGCGGCACCCACCCACCACGAGACGTGACCCGCGATCACCCGGTGGGCCGGATCCGCACGGACCCGGCCCACCGGTGGTGCGTCGGCGCTCAGCTCGCGGTGCAGGTCACCGCGGGGATCGCGTTGGTGCCGTTCCAGCTGCCGAGGAAGCCGAACGAGGTGCTGGCTCCTGCGCCGAGCCGGCCGTTCCAGTCCACGTTGCGCGCGGTGTACGCGGCGCCGCTGTTGCTGACGGCGGCGTTCCAGGACTGGCTGACCGCCTGGCCGTTGGCGAACGTCCACTTCGTCGTCCAGCCGCTGATCGCGGCGGCGCCCGCGGTGACCTTGACCTCGCCCTGGAAGCCGCCCTGCCAGGAGTTGACGATGGTGTAGACGGCGGTGCAGCCACCGCTCGGCGGCGGGGTGGTCGGGCTGCTCGTCGGGCTCGGGCTGGTCGTCGGGCTCGTGGTCGGGCTGGGTGACGTGCCGGCGTAGACCGATGCCTCGCGGGCGGTGGCCCTGATGCCGTTGGCGCCGTTGAAGATCCGCTGGCCCCAGGTGGTGAGCTGGTTCGGGTCGAAGTTGGTCACCATGTCGAGGTACTCGACCCCGCCGCCGTTGCCGCTCCACGACCAGCCGAGATAGCCGATCCCGTTGGCCTGGCTGTAGGCCAGGATGGTGTCCTCGTCCGGGTTGCCGTCGGAGTGGTTGAAGCCGAACTCGCCGACCACGATGGGCAGGCCGGCCGTGCGGAACCGGCCCAGGTAGTCGGTGATCTCGGCGGCGGTGTCGAAGACGCCGTACATGTGGATCGAGAAGACGGTGTTCTTCTGCGGGTCGGCGGCGAAGACCGAGGCGGCGTTGTCGCGCATGGTGAACGACCAGTCCTGACCCCAGTTCGGGGCGTCCACCATGATCGTGTGGGTCAGTCCGCCGGTGCGCAGCCGCTTGATCGCGTTCGCCGTGTCGGTGGCCCAGGTCCCGTAGCCCTGGTTGCCGTACGGCTCGTTGCCGATGTTGACGATGACGTACTTCTCCTGGCCCTGGAGGGCGCCGGCGATGCTGAGCCAGTAGTCGACCGCCCGGTCCAGGGTGATCGCACCGCTCTGCTCGCCGTACCCGGTGGTGTCGTGCACCTCCAGGACGCAGATGAGCCGGTTGGCCCTGCAGAGCGAGATGACGTTGGAGACGTCGGCGGCGCTGTTCCTCGCCCAGCGGTCGCCGCTGGCCAGCACCACCCGCACGGTGTTCGCGCCAAGCGCCTTGATGTCGGCGAACGAGCTGGTCTGCTGCGGGTACCAGGTGTGCGCGTGGTTCACCCCGCGCATGACGAACTCGGTGCCGTTGGCGTCGTAGAGCCGGCCGCCGGAGACGGAGAAGCCGGCGGCGGCGTGCGCCGGCTGCCCGAAGGCGAAGACGGCGGCGAGGACCGTCAGCAGGGCGGCGCCCGCGACGGAGAGCGGTTTCTTCATGGCTGTCCTCAGGGAGGTGTCCCCCGTGCCCAGGTGGGGTGCGGTGATGGTGACGAGGGGCGTGGCGGCTGAGCCCGGCAGCCGCCGCCCGACTCCCGGCGGACGCAGGCATCAGCGTAGGGCGATGGATCGCGGAAGGCAACCGGTTAAGCAGATCGGCCGTACGGGGTGGCGGCCTGCGGCGGCCCATGTCGCCTCGGGCCGCCGCAGGGGCAGTCATCCCCACCACGGGATAATGCGCCACCGGGTCTGAACCGGTTAAGCCGGACTGTAAGCAGCATCCCCGCCAGCGTCAAGACCATCCACCGTCGAAGCGGACACCAGGGTTGACCGCCGCTGCGCGGGGTATCCGAGGACGATCCGCCCGGAAGGAGCTGTGCCATGGTCAACGTCGGCTACACCCTCATGTGCGAACAGGCCGGACCCAAGCAGCTGGTCGACCATGCCGTCCGCGCCGAGGCCGCCGGCTTCGACCACCTCGTCATGTCCGACCACTACTACCCCTGGCTGGACTCGCAGGGCCACTCCCCGTACGCGTGGTCGGTGCTCGGCGCCGTCGCGCACGCCACGAGCCGGGCCGAGCTGATGTCCTTCGTGACCTGCCCGATCCGGCGCTACCACCCGGCGGTGGTGGCGCAGAAGGCCAGCACCGTCGGGGTGCTCTCGGACGGGCGGTTCACCCTCGGCCTCGGCGCCGGGGAGAACCTCAACGAGCACGTGGTGGGCGGCTGGCCGCACGTGCAGCAGCGGCACGAGATGTTCGAGGAGGCGCTGCAGATCATCCGGCCCCTGCTCAACGGCGAGACGCTGACCTTCTCCGGCAACCACTTCGACGTGCCCGACGCCTACGTCTGGGACCGGCCGGAACGCCCGGTGCCGATGGCCGTGGCCGCTTCGGGCCGGCAGTCCGCCACCCTCGCCGCCGAGTACGCCGACGCCATGATCGCCACCGACCCGCTCCCGCACCTGGTCGAGATGTACGAGGACGCCGGCGGCGCGGGCCGCCCCCGCTACGGGCAGGTGGCCATCTGCTACGGCCCGGACGAGGCCGAGTGCCGCAAGATCGTGCACGACCAGTTCCGCTGGTTCGGCCTCGGCTGGAAGGTCAACGCCGACCTGCCCGGCCCGGACGCCTTCGCCGCGGCCACCCAGTTCGTCCGCGAGGAGGACGTGGCCGAGGGCATCTCCTGCGGGCCGGACGTGGACCGGCACGTGGCGGCGTTCAAGAAGTTCGTCGACGCCGGGTTCACCCACGTGGCGCTGGTCCAGGTCGGCGCCGACAGCCAGCCGATGTTCCTGGACTGGGCTCAGGAGGAGCTGCTGCCCCGGCTGCGGGAGCTGTGACCGGCCCCGCCGTCCGGTCCTCGCCACCGGGGCGCTTTGGGCCGGTCGAGTTGCGGCTCGCGCTGGCCGCGCCCCGTCCGGCCGCCGGCCTCACCAGCGAGTTCCGGCTGATCGACGGCCTGCGTACGCACACCCGCCGGTCGGCGGACCCGGGCGGCGACGCGACGCCGGTGGTGCTGGTGCACGGCCTCGCCGTCTCGCACCGCTACCTCACCCCGCTGGCGGTGGCCCTGTCCGCCACCCATCCGGTGTACGTGCCGGACCTGCCCGGCTTCGGGCTGACCGAGCGCCCGGGCACCGCGTACGACGTGAGCCGGCACGCCGCGTTCCTGGCGGAGTGGCTGGCCGCGTACCGGTTGGGGCCGGCCTGCCTGCTCGGCCACTCGTTCGGGGCGGAGGTGACCGCGGCGCTCGCGGCCCGCCGCCCGGAACTGGTCCGCGCGCTGGTGCTGGCCGGGCCCACCAGCGACCCGGCCGCGCGCTCCCGGCGCGGCCAGATCGGGCGGTGGCTGCTGGACACCCTGCGGGAGGCGAAGTGGCAGGCCCCGATCCTGCTGCGCGACGTCCTGGACGCGCGCCCACGGCGGGTGTTCGCCACCCTGTCCCACTCGGTGCGCAACGCGATCGAGGCGGACCTGGTGCGGGTCACCGCGCCGACGCTGGTGCTGACCGGTGCCCGGGACCCGGTCGTCCCGGCCGGCTGGCGCACGGAGGCCGCCCGTCTGGTCCCGGACGCCCGGACGGCCGCCGTGCCGGGGGCGGCGCACAACGTCGCCACCACCGCGCCCGGTCAGGTCGCCGACGCGATCCGCGACCTGCTGGCGCCCGTCCTGCAAAGGTGAGTCCATGCGCATCGGAAACACGGAGATCCGGCCCGTCGGCGGCGGCCTCGGCTGCCTGCTGATGATCCTCTTCTCGATCCTCGCCTCGGTCGTCCTGACCGTGCTGCTGAACCTGCTCGTCTGAACCGGCTCCGGCGGACGGGCCGGGCGCGGCTCAGCGGCGCAGGCCCAGCGCGGTCAGGATCTCGCGTACGGTGCGCCGGGCCGGGTCCAGCACGGCGCGGCGCAGCCAGCGGGCAGCCGGCGCCACGGTGGCCCGCCAGGCGGCGCGCAGGGCCCGCCCCACCGGCACCACGGTGTGCCGCCACACCCAGGCCAGGGCCAGCCCCAGCGGGCGCAACGTCACCCGGTACAGCGCATGCAGCACCCGGCCGGCGAACCGCCAGGCCCACACCAGCGCTGCCCCGACGACCCGGGTCACCCACCACAGACCCCGCCCCAGGAGGGCCAGCCCGGCGGCCAGCGCCCGGCCGACCGGAGCGAGCAGCCGGGCCAGCCACCGCAGCGCCGGCACCACCAGCTCCCCGAACAGCCAGGCCAGGGGGATCAGCAGCAGGTGCCGGGTCAGCCAGGCCAGGCCCCGGGCCAGCCACACCAGCGGCCGCCCGACCAGCGTCCGGAGCACCCAGGCCAGGGGCCGCCACAGCGCGTGCCGCAGCAGCCGGCCCAGCGGCCGCAGCAGCCAGCGCCACAGGAACCGCCCGATCGGGCCGAGCACGTAGCGCTGCGCCGCCCGGCCGGTCGCGGCGATCAGCTCCCAGAGCAGGCGTACCGGAAGCACGACGGCCAGGGCGACGGCGCGGGCGACGGCCGCGACAAGCGGCAGCTCGGCGGGGTCCCGGGACGGGTCGGGGCGAAGGGTGGACGGGCCGGTCACGGCGTCACCGTAGTGACCGCCGGCAAACCGTTCCGGTCAGCCGGGCGCCAGCGCCAGGTCGGCGATGACCGGGTAGTGGTCGGAGGCGCTGTCCGCGTCGCCGCCGCGGACCACCCGGACCGTGCGGGCCTTCGCGGCCAGCGCCGGGGTGGCGAGCAGGTAGTCCAGCCGCATCCCGGCGAACTCCGCCCCGCCGTGCCGGGTCGGCACGGTCAGCCCGGCCGCCTCGCCGCCGCCGGTGTGCGGCCACAGGTCGACCAGGCCCGCGTCGAGCAGCCGGGCCACCGCGCGGGTGTCGACGGTACGGCCGTCGCGGCGCAGGTGGCGCCGCCGGTAGCGGGGGTCCAGCCCGGCCAGCCGGGCGGTGTGGTCGGCGGCCGGCTCCAGGGTGTTCAGGTCACCGGCGAGCAGGGCGAGGTCTCCCCCGGTGCGCCGCACCGCCACCGCCAGCCAGTCGGCCTCCATCCGCCGCCGCCCGCCCGAGTACGGGTTCAGGTGGGTGCTGAACACGGTGAGCGGGCCGGACGCGGTGGCCACCTGGACGCGGGCGGCGGCGTGGTGGAACGGGCGGCGGAGCCGGCCGTTCCGGAGCACCCGCAGCGGCGGGCGGACCAGCACCGCCACCGGTTGCCCGAAGCAGGACCGGGCCAGGTGCGGCACCATGCCCACCCGCTCCGCCAGCCCGGCGAGCCCGCCGTCGGAGTCCAGGCCGCGCAGCTCCTGGAGGGCCAGCAGGTCGGGGCGCTGGTCGGCGACCACGGCGGCGATCCGGTCCCGGCGGTCGGTGCCGTCGCGGTCCCGCCCGCCGGTCCGGATGTTCCAGGTCATCACCCGCAGCATCGGCGCCCGATCAGTCCTCCCGGCCGGCCTTCGCCAGCTCGTCGTCCAGCTCGTGCACCTGCTCCGACTCGATGGCCGGCCGGTTGCCCCGGTGCACGTCCGCGTTGGGGCGGACCACCCACCAGAGCAGCGTGATCCAGAGCGCGCTGAGCAGGATCGCGCCCATGAAGTCGGTCGGGTGGTGCATGCCCCGGTACATCCGGGAGGTCGCCACGCCGACCGGCATGATCACGGCCATGGCCACGAAGAGCCAGCGCCACCAGCGGTCCGTACGTGGCAGCACGATGATCGCCATGGCGGTCCACAGGCAGATGGTCGCCGCGATGTGCCCGGACGGGAAGGACGAGGTGGGCATCTGCCCGTCCAGGTTCTCCACCGGCGGGCGGGGCCGCTCCACCACCCGGGCCGAGGCCAGGAAGAGGCTCAGCTCGCCGAACATCGCCAGCACCACGAAGAGCACCGGCCGCCACCGCTTCCAGACCGCCAGCACGATCGGGCAGAACACCAGCGAGATCAGCAGGATGGCGTGGGTGTCGCCGAACTTGCTCCACCACCAGCTCAGGTCGGTGAGCGCGTCGGTGCGCCGGTCGGCGAACCAGTGCGGCACCCTCGTGTCCAGGGTGTCGAAGACGGTGCCCTTGGCGTGGTAGCTGACGTACATGCCGAAGGCGTAGAGGGCGCCGAACACGATCACCCAGCCGACCAGCAGCTCGGCCACCGACGAGCGGGGGCGCTCCAGCACGTGCTCCTCGGCCGGGGCCGGGGTGATCTCCTTGCCCGCCTCGGGCTCCAGGCCCTCGGTCAGCGGCGGCACCGGCCGGCCGCGCTCGCGCCGCCACAGTCGGAAGGCGTACGCGGTGACGCCCAGCCAGGCCGCGCCGAGCAGCCAGCCGCCCAGTACGTCCGAGACGAAGTGCACGCCCAGCGCGATCCGGGTCAGCCCGATGAGGACGACCAGCAGACCGGCGACGGCGATGGCCGGCTTGCGCCAGCGCGGCGCCATGGCCGGCAGGAAGACCAGCAGCAGCGCCCCGTAGGCGACGAACGAACCGAGCGCGTGGCCGCTGGGGAAGCTGTTGCCGGGAGCGTGGGCCACCGGTACGTCCACCACCGGGCGCAGCCGGCCGACCAGCGCCTTGAGCGACGGGTCGAGGATCAACCCGCCCACCCCGGTGATGATCAGGTAGACGGCCAGCCGGGACTGGCGGCGGATCAGCAGGCCGACCACCGCGATGGTGACCAGCCAGATGAGCACCGGCCGCCCGCCCAGGTCGGTGACCGCCTGGAGCACGGTGACCACCGGATGGTGCGGCGCCACGAGCTGGTTGAACCACTCGGCCGCCTCGTGGTCCGCGTGGTAGAGCGGGCCCCAGTGGAACCGTACGAGCATGAGCAGCACGCCGAAACCGACTCCCGCGCCGGCCACGGCGAGCAGCCCTGCCAGGCTCCGCTCGGCGAAATGGCCGAGCGGGCGGCGCGTCGCCTCCTTGACCGCGGTCACCCCGCACCTCCCTCGTCTGCTGCGAGGCGCGCAGTACCCGATTCGCGCTCCCCGTACACGCCGGAGCGCCGGCGCGGCGTCAGAGGGCGGTCATGTCGCCGGTGTCGAGGAGCTCCTCGCGCTCGGCCTCCGGCTCCCAGAGGTCGGGCTGGGCGGGCTCCTCCACGCCGATCCGCATCGCCTCCAGCTGGGCGGCGAAGGCCAGCCCGCCGAAGAGCGCCATCCCGGTCAGGTTGGCCCAGATCAGCAGGGCCATCATCCCGGTCAGCGCGCCGTACGTCTGCCCGAACCCGCCGCTGTACTTAACGTAGGCGGCGAGCAGCAGGCTGGCCAGCCACCAGAGCGCGGTGGCGATGCCCGCGCCGAAGAAGAGCCACGACAGGCCGGGCTGGTTGCGCCGGGGGGCGTGCCGGAACAGCACCGCCACGGCGAGCACGGTCAGGCCGAGGCTGAGCGGCCAGCGGATCACGTCCCACGCCGCGTTGGCGAAGTCACCCCACTCGTAGTGCCGCCGTACCGACTCGCCCATGGCCCGGCCGCCGACGAGGATCAGGAACCCGGCCAGCGCGGGCACGCCGGCGACCAGCGCGAGGACCGCGGCACGCAGGTATTTGAAGAGGGCCGGGCGGTCCCGCTCGACGCCGTAGATCCGGTTCGCGCCCCGTTCGATCTGCGCCATGGTGGTGGCGAGGGCGATCAGGCCGGTCAGCAGGCCGAGGGTCAGTGCCAGCTCACCGGCCCGTTCGGTGCGCTCGGTGTCGGCCAGCAGCTCCTGCACCACCGACTCACTCTGGCCGGGGGTGATGGCCAGCACCGTGTCGGCGACCACCTTGCCGCCCTCGTCGGCGCCGAGGTCGGTGATCAGGCCGGTGAGCGCGATGAGGAACGGCACCACGGCCAGACAGAGCTGCAATGCGAAGGCCCGGGAGTGGCTGAAGCCGTCGCCGTAGCGGAACCGGATGAAGGCGTCCCGGAGCAGGCACCAGCCGCCGTGGCGGCGCAGGGTGTGCCAGGCGTCGTCGGCGGAGAGCTCCTCCTTCGCCATGAGCCGGGTCTCGGGGACCAGTTTGGTGCTACTCACGGCGCGCCTCCTCGACGAGCCGCTCGCCGCGCTCGGCGGCGGCCTCGGCGTCCACCGACAGGTCGGGGTGGCGCGCCGGCCGCGGCACGCAGAGCCATAGCGCCCCGGGCCGGATCTCGGCCTTCAGCGACCGTCCCGGCTCGATGAGGTCGCCGTCGAGCTGCCGGGGCTGGGCCCGGTTGCTGGTGATCTCGACCTTGCGGCCCCGGAGCACCTCCATCCGGGGCACGCTGCCGCGGCGTCGCAGCACCGCCCAGCCCATGGCCAGCCAGTGGCCCAGCGTCCGCGGGGTCAGCACGGCCACGTCGAGCCAGCCGTCGTCCGGCTCGGCGTCGGTGAGCAGGCGTACCCCGCCCTGGAGCCGGCCGACGTTGGCGACCAGGACCGAACGGGCCCGCCGGCGCAGCGGCGGCCCGCCGTCGATCCGGATGGAGACCCGCATGGGGCGGTCACGCAGGTGCTTGGCCGCCCCCACCACGTAGGCCGGCCAGCCGATCCGCTTCTTGGTCGTCTCCGAGGTGGAGTCGAGCATCTGCGCGTCGAAGCCCATCCCGGCCATCACGGCGAAGCACTGGTCGCCGACCGCGCCCACGTCGAGCCGGCGCACGCCCCGCTCGACGGCGACCTCCAGCCCGGCGGCGAGGTCGTTGGAGAGGCCGAGGTTGGCGGCGAGCAGGTTGCCGGTGCCCTGGGGCAGCACGGCCAGCGCCACGTCGGTGCCGGCCAGCGCGGTCACGCACGCCATCACGGTGCCGTCCCCGCCGCAGGCGAAGACCACCTCGGCGCCGGCCTCGACGGCCGCCTCGGTCTGACCCCGGCCGGGGTCCTCCGCCGTGGTCTCGTGCCAGGCCGGCGCGGGCCAGCCGGCGGCCGTGAGGGCGTTGTCGACGGTCCGGCGGAACCCGTCGAGATCGGTCACCTTGGTCGGGTTGACCACCACGGCCGAGCGCGGCGCGGGGTTGTCCGCGGTCAACGGGCGCTTCTCGTCTCCACCGTCCACGGCGCAAGTGTGCAGCAAGCGGCGCGACTCAGCGACTCGACACCGGTAGACGTTGCGAGGACCGCAAACAGGTTTGAACCGGCCGGCCCCGTGGCGGCGGCCGGCCGGGGCGCTCAGGCCGCGGCGCGCAGCGCGGCCTCGACCCGCCGGCGCAGGTCGTCGAGGTCGGCGCCGGCCTCGGTGAGCACCAGGGCGGCCAGCCCGTTGCCCTCCCGCAGCAGGCCGAGCAGGATGTGCTCGGTGCCGATGTGGTGGTGGCGCAGCCGCAGCGCCTCCCGCAGGGACAGCTCCAGCACCTTCTTGGCCCGGGGCGAGAACCGGCCGTTGTCGGGGCGGCGACCCCACCACCGGCGCGGGGCGGGTGCCGCCTCGCGCAGCGCGTCCGGGCCGAAGGACTCCTCGATCCGGGCGACGATCGCGGCGAGGTCGATGCCGATCTCGCGCAGCGCCGCCGCGTCCGCGGCGCCGAGGCCGTCGACCCCGTGCGCGGTGTGCCGGGCCACGGCGGCGCGCAGGTCCTCGGCCCGGATGCCGCCGGCCGAGAGCACCCGGACGGCCAGGTTGTCGCCGTCGGCGAGCACACCGAGCAGCAGGTGCTCGGTGCCGACCGGGCGCCGGCCCTCGGTGCGCGCCTCGTCGACCGCGTGGCGCACCACCGCGCGGGCCCGGTCGGTGAACCGTTCGAACATCACGCCTCCCAGCTTCCGCGGACCGCCGGTCGCCCGGCGTGCTTCTTGTGGACCGCCTGCCGGCTGACCTCGAGGGCGTCGGCGATCTCCTGCCAGGACCAGCCCTGCCGTCGGGCGTTGTCCACCTGGACCACCTCCAGCCGTTCGAGCAGCCGGCGCAGGGCGAGCACCGCCCGCAGCCCGACCTTCGGGTCGGTGCTGCCGGCCGCCGCCGCGAGTTCCGTCGCCTGACTCATGCTGTCAACTTTGGTTGACGGATGGCCGTTTGTCAACCCCGGTTGACAGCCCGACACGTCACCGCGACCTGCCGATCCACGACCCGGACCGGTGTTACGGTCCGCTGGTGTTCCGCCGCCGCCCGCTGGACCAGCCGGTCCAGGCCACCCGCCGGCTGACCGTCGGCCGGCTCACCCTTGAGGTCGCCGGGGGTAGCGTGGTCGGGCACCGCTACGCGGAGAACTTCGACGTGCTGCACGTCGACCCGGAGCTGCCGCTGGCCGCGGTCGCCGACGGCATGGGCGACGGCGAGGGCAGCCGGACCGCCGGCACCACCGCCATGACCACCTTCGTGGCGCAGGTCCGCGCCGGCTGGCCGGCCGTCGACGCCGCCCTGCTGCGCGCCGCCACGGCCGAGACCCAGCTCCGCGTACGCCGGGCCGGGGCGGCACTGGCCGGGCTGACCGGCTGCACGCTCACCGCCCTGGTCGCCGAGCCCGACGGCGGGCAGGGCTGGCTGGTGCAGCTCGGCGACTCGCGGGCGTACCGGCTGCGCGAAGGGCTGCTCGAACTGGTGACCGTCGACCACACCATGGCCTGGCTCGGCCTGCTGCACGGATGGTGGCCGGCCGACTCGCCGGAGGCCGCCCGGGCCCGCTACCAACTGCTGCGCTACGTCGGCCACCCGGACAAGCCCGAGCCGGACCTGCTCGCCGTGCCGCTGCGCAGCGGCGACACCTGGCTGCTCTGCACCGACGGGGTGAGTGACCAGCTCGGCTACCACCGGCTACGCGACCTGCTGTCGGCGCGCCGCGACCCGGCCCGCACCGCACAGGCCCTGCTCGCCGCCAGCCTCACCGAGGGCGGCGAGGACAACGCCACCGCCGTGGTCGTCCGCGTCCACCCGGCCCTGCCCAACCCCCGCTGATCCGCTCCCGTCGGTCCGAGTTCCGCCGACCGGGTCCCGGCGGGCACCCGCACGACTACCGTGGGTGAGGACAGCGCGGTCGGGAGGTGAGCCGGGATGCCCGCACCCACCCACGGCGCGGTGGTGGTCGGCGTGGGCAGCTCCGCCGAGGACCTCCAGGTGGTCCGGACGGCCGCCGCGGAGGCCGCCGCGCACGACCGGCCGCTGCACCTGCTGCACGCCTTCAACTGGGCGGCGGCCCTGGACTCGTTCTCGGTGAGCGGCCCGCGCACCGTCGCGGAGGAGCTGCTGGAGAAGGCCGGCCGGGAGGCCGCCGACGCCGCACCGGCGGTGGCGGTCACCGACGAGATCGTCGAGGGCGACCCGGTCGAGGCACTGGTGCGGGCGTCCGACTCGGCGTTCCTGCTGGCGATCGGCGACGGCGGCATGGCCGGCTGCCCGTCCTGCGTCAAGGCCGACACCCCGGCGGTGCAGCTCGCCGCCCGGGCCGGCTGCCCGGTGCTGGTCGCCCGGATCGAGCCGCCCCCGCAGGGGCCGCTGCTGGTCGGCTTCGACGGGTCGGAGAGCTCGCGCGCCACCCTGGCGTACGCCTTCGACTGCGCCGAGGGCCGCGAATCGCGGCTGCTCGCCATCCGGGTGACGGAGCCCGAGCACCACACCGACGGCGACGACGGCCTGCTCGACGAGGCCGTCGCGCGGTACGCCGCCCGGCATCCCCGGGTGGCCGTCGAGTGCCACACGATCCGCGGCGACCCCGGCGGCGTCCTGCTGGAACAGTCCCGCTCGGCACAGGTGGCGCTGGTCGGGGCGCGCGGCGACGAGCCGCTGCGGGGCATGCTGGGCGCGGTCAGCCAGACGCTGCTCTACCACTCGCCCGCCCCGGTCATCGTCGTCCGTGGACTCGACCCCGACGACGGGGACGAGTCATGACGCCCGCCCGGCCCGGGACCTACGGCCCTGCTCCGCGAGCCGGCCGAGGGACGAGGCTGGACGTGCCGGGGGCGGCGGATCCGCCCCCGGGTGGCAGAAGACCCCGAGCCGCGAGAGGCTAACGCAGCATGGACACCGCGCTGGACCTGCACAGCCCACTGACCGAGGACGAGCTGCGCCGGCTCGACGCCTACTGGCGGGCGGCGAACTACCTCACCGTCGGGCAGATCTACCTGCTCGACAACCCGCTGCTACGTGAGCCGCTGAAGCCCGAGCACATCAAGCCGAGGTTGCTGGGGCACTGGGGCACCAGCCCCGGCCTCAACCTCCTCTACGCCCACCTCAACCGGGTCATCGTCGACCGCGACCTGTCCGCCATCTTCGTCACCGGCCCGGGCCACGGCGGCCCCGCCCTGGTGGCCAACACGTGGCTGGAGGGCACCTACAGCGAGCTCTACCACCACATCCCCCGCGACGAGACCGGCATGCAGCGGCTCTTCCGCCAGTTCTCCTTCCCCGGCGGCATCCCCAGCCACGTGGCGCCGGAGGTGCCGGGTTCGATCCACGAGGGCGGCGAGCTGGGGTACGCGCTGAGCCACGCGTACGGCGCCGCGTTCGACAACCCGGACCTGCTGGTCGCCTGCGTGATCGGTGACGGCGAGGCGGAGACCGGGCCGCTGGCCGGGAGCTGGCTGTCCAACGTCTTCCTCAACCCGGCCCGGGACGGTGCGGTGCTGCCGATCCTGCACCTCAACGGCTACAAGATCGCCAACCCGACGGTGCTCGACCGGATCCCCGCCGAGGACCTGCTCGACCAGATGCGCGGCTTCGGCTACCAGCCGTACGTCGTCGAGGGCGACGACCCGGCCCGGGTGCACCAGACCCTCGCCGCCACGCTGGACCGGGTGGTCGACGAGATCGCCGGGATCCAGCGCCGGGCCCGCTCCGGCGGCGAGGTCGAGCGCCCCCGCTGGCCCATGATCGTCCTGCGAACGCCGAAGGGCTGGACCGGGCCGGACGACGTCGACGGCAAGCAGGTCGAGGGCACCTTCCGCGCCCACCAGGTGCCGATCGACGGGGTCCGCGACAACCCGGCGCACCTGGCCGAGCTGGAGCGGTGGCTGCGCAGCTACCGGCCGGAGGAGCTGTTCGACGCCACCGGCGCGCCGGTGGCCGACCTGGCCGGCCTGCCGCCGAGGGGTGACCGGCGGATGAGCGCCAACCCGGTGGCCAACGGCGGCCGGCTGCTGCGCGAGCTGGAGCTGCCCGACTTCCGTGACTACGCCGTCGACGTCAAGGAGCCCGGCACGCCGATGGCCGGCGCCACGGGCGCACTGGGCCCCTGGATCCGGGACGTCATCACCCGCAACCCGGAGACCTTCCGCCTGTTCGGCCCGGACGAGGTCGCCTCGAACCGGCTGGGCGCCGTCTTCGAGGTCACCGACCGGGCGTTCGTCGGCCGGCGGCTCCCCGGCGACGACCACCTCTCCCCCGACGGCCGGGTCATGGAGGTGCTCTCGGAGCACCTGTGCCAGGGCTGGCTGGAGGGCTACCTGCTGACCGGCCGGCACGGCGTCTTCACCAGCTACGAGGCGTTCATCCACATCGTCGACTCGATGGTCAACCAGCACGCCAAGTGGCTCAAGGTCACCCGGCAGATCCCGTGGCGGGAGCCGGTGGCTTCGCTGAACTACCTGCTCTCCAGCCATGTCTGGCGGCAGGACCACAACGGCTTCTCGCACCAGGACCCGGGCTTCATCGACCACGTGGTCAACAAGAAGGCCGAGGTGGTCCGGGTCTACCTGCCGCCGGACGGCAACACGCTGCTCTCCACCATGGACCACTGCCTGCGCAGCCGGCACTACATCAACGTGGTGGTGGCCGGGAAGCAGCCGGCCCCCAACTGGCTGACTATGGACGAGGCCATCCAGCACACCCGCCGCGGCCTGGGCATCTGGGACTGGGCCAGCACCGACGACGGCAACGAGCCGGACGTGGTGCTCGCCTGCGCCGGCGACGTGCCGACCCTGGAGACGCTCGCGGCGGCCGACCTGCTCCGCCAGCACCTGCCCGACCTCAGGGTCCGGCTGGTCAACGTGGTCGACCTGATGCGCCTGCAGCCGCCGTCGGAGCACCCGCACGGCCTGCCGGACAGCGAATTCGACACCATCTTCACCCGCGACAAGCCGGTCATCTTCGCCTACCACGGCTACCCGTGGCTGATCCACCGGCTCACCTACCGCCGGACCAACCACGACAACCTCCACGTGCGCGGCTACAAGGAGGAGGGCACCACCACCACGCCGTTCGACATGGTGATGCTCAACGATCTCGACCGCTTCCACCTGGTCATCGACGTCATCGACCGGCTGCCCGGGCTGCGCTCGCGCGCCGCCCACCTGCGGCAGGAGATGGTGGACCTCCGGCAGTCCTGCCGCGACTACACCCGGCAGCACGGCGAGGACGACCCGCGGGTCGCCGAGTGGCGCTGGATCCGGGAGACCGACCCCTCCCTGCGGAGCGGGGCATGAACGGCGACGAGATCCTGGTCGGCTACGACGGCTCCGCCGACGCGACGGTGGCCCTGAACTGGGCGCTGGACGAGGCGGGCCGCTCGGGCCGGCCGGTCCGGCTGGCGTACGTCTTCGAATGGCTGACGGTGGCCGGCTGGATCGGTCCCGGGGTGGCCCCCGGGGTCTGGCCCGACGAGACCGCCCGCCGGCAGGTCGAGGACCTGGTCCGCCGGGCGGCGGCGGACGCCGCGGACGATCGGCCGGGGCTCACCGTGCACGGCGAGGTCTTCGACGGGCCACCCGCCCTGGTCCTCCAGGAGCGGTCCGTCGAGGCGGGCATGCTGGTGCTGGGCAGCCGGGGCCACGGCGGTTTCGCCGGGCTGCTCACCGGCTCCACCGCCGTCTCGGTGACCGCCCACGCGCACTGCCCGGTGATCGTGGTCCGGGACGGCCGGCCGGTCACGTCCGGGCCGGTGGTCGTCGGCACGGACGGTTCGCCCTCCTCGGTGCAGGCCCTCGGCTTCGCGGTCGAGCGCGCCGCGCAGCGGGACGTGCCGGTGCGGGCGCTGCGGGTGTGGGAGCCGCCCGGCGCGCGAGGGGCGCCGTCGGGCTTCGACCCGGAGGAGGCCAACGCCACCGAGCGGGCGGCCGCCGAGGCGGACCTGGCCACCTGGCGGGAGACCTTCCCGGACGTGCCGGTCGAGGTGGTGGCGAGCCCGGGCAACGCGGCCGCGCTGCTGGTCGAGGAGAGCCGGTCGGCCCAGCTCGTGGTCGTGGGCAGCCGGGGCCGGGGCGGGCTGCGGGGGATGCTGCTCGGCTCGGTCAGCCAGCAGCTCATCCACCACGCCCAGTGCCCGGTGGCGGTGGTCCGCGAACGCTGATTCCGCCCGACGGCAGGATCGGTGGGTCAGCGGGTGTCGGGGTGGTCGTCGGCGGTACTGAGTGAGAAGTAGTCCTCCTCCTCCTGCGCGAGGTGCAGCCGGAGCACGGCGTCCAGGCCGTAGAGCGCGGCGAGCAGGTCGGGCACCTCGTCGGGGCGCAGCGGGCCGTCCGGCTGGGCCGCCAGGTGACCGCCGATCCGGTCCACCAGCCGGCTGATCTCCACGTGCGCCCGGCTCATGGTGGAGGTGGCCTCCTCGCTGCCCAGCGGGTCGGCCAGCGCCGGGTAGAGCTGCCGTTCCTCGGCCGCCTCGTGCGGCAGCACCTCGTCGACCAGCCGGCGGTGCACCTGCCGCAGCGCCGGCACGCACTCCGGTGCGCCGGGGCGGGTGGCCACCAGGTCGGCGGTGTCCCGCAGCCGGGCCAGCACGTCGCGGACGCCGCCGTGCTGGCCGGCGTACCGGTCGAGGAGTTCGCGGGTGTGCGGGGGCACGTCGCGGCGGCGCAGCCCGCCACCGAGGGCGCGCAGCGCGTTGAGGATCACCAGCACGTCGATGCCCTCCTGGAGGAAGGCGCCGGCGACCGGGGGCAGCCCGCCGGCGGCGGCCACCACCATGGCCACCACGGCCAGCGCCATCCCGACGGTGGCGCTCTGCACCGCGATCCGGCGGGCGTACCGGGCGATCTCGACCGCGTCGGCGAGCCGGTCCAGCCGGTCCACGGTGAGCACCGCGTCGGCCACGTCGGCGGAAGCGGTCGCGCCGGTGGCGCCCATGGCCATCCCGACGTGCGCCGCGGCCAGCGCCGGGGCGTCGTTCACGCCGTCGCCGACCATCACGGTCACCGCCCGGCCGGACTCCGCCTTCACCCGGGCGACCTTCTCCGCCGGCGAGCACTGCGCGATCACGTCGTCCACGCCGACGGTCTGCGCGACCTGGTGCGCGGTGCGCGGCCGGTCGCCGGTCACCATGACGAGCCGGTCCAGCCCGGCCTCGCGCAGCCGCCGGACGGTACGCCGGGCGTCCGGCCGGACCGGGTCCTCCAGGAGGATCGCGCCCAGCGGACCGTGCTCGTCGCTGACCCAGACGGTGGAGCGCCCGGCCAGCTCGGCCCGCTCGCGGATGCGGTGCGCCCACTCGGGGGGTTCGCCGGCGAGCTGGCCAACCCGGACCAGCCGGCCGTCGACCCGGCCGGTCACCCCGCGTCCCGGCTCCTCGGTGACCCCGGTCGGCTCGGCCAGCGGCAGCCCCTGCTCGCGGGCCTGCCGGACCAGGGCGGCGGCCAGCACGTGCGGCGAGAGCTGCTCGACGGAGGCGGCCAGCCGCAGCAGCTCGTCCCGGTCACCGCCGGGCGCGACCACCGTCTCGGCGGCGCGGGGACGGCCCGCCGTGAGCGTGCCGGTCTTGTCCAGCAGGAGGGTACGCGCGCGGCCGAGCAGTTCCAGCGATCCGCCGTCGCGGACCAGCACGCCCCGGCGGGCCACCCGGGACAGCCCGGACACGATGGCGATCGGGGTGGCCAGCAGCAGCGGGCACGGGGTGGCCACCACGAGCACCGCCACCGCCCGCAGGAACTGGCCGGAGAGCGCCCACGCCAGCCCGGCCAGCAGCAGGGTGAACGGCACGAACGCGGCCGCGTACCGGTCGGCGAGCCGCACCATGGGGGCCCGGTGCGCGGTGGCCTCCTCGGCGAGGCGGACGATCCCCGCGTACGTGCTCTCCGCGGCGCTCTTCCCGGCCCGCAGGCCGAAGCCGGCGCCGGCGTTGACCACGCCGCTGGCGACCTGCTCGCCGGCGGCCCGGGTGACCAGCTGCGACTCGCCGGTGACCACCGACTCGTCCAGCGTGGCGGGCTCCTCGACCGTCCCGTCCACCGGCACGACGTCCCCGGGTCCGACCACCAGCCGGTCGCCCACCGCGACCCGGTCCAGCGGCACCACCTCGATCCGGCCGTCCGGGGTGCGCCGCCGGGCCTGCCGCGGCGCCCGTTCCAGCAGCGCCCGCAGGTCGCGGCTGGCCCGGCGCTGGGCGTACTCCTCCAGCGCCCGCCCGGTGGCGACCATCACGGCGATGACGGCGCCGGCCAGGTACTCGCCGACCAGCAGCGCGCCGGCCAGGGCCAGCACGGCGATCACGTCCACCCCGAACTGCCGCCGCCAGAGCTGCCGCAGCGTGGTCCAGAGGGCCGGCCCCAGCGCCACCAGGGTCACCGCCGCCCAGACCAGGTCGGCCGCGCCGCGCCGCCCGGCGAACCACAGCCCGGCGCCGGCCAGCACGGCCAGGGTGAGCAGGATCAGCGGGGCCCACTCCCGCCGGTCCACCGCGCGTCGCCGCACCGGCCGTTCCGGTACGCACTCGCGCGGTTCCGTCCCCACGTGCGGATCGTCCCAGCGCCGGGGCGGACCGGGTAGGGCAAACGTGGGTAATCCGACGGGTCGAAGGGCCCGTGGACGCGGGACGGGGGGCGCGTGCGGCCGTCGCGGACATGGCCGAGGATGGAGCGGGGCAACCCCACGCGGACGACCCGGGCGTGGGGCACGATGGGGAGAGACAGGAAGGTCGTGACGATGAGCCACGAGACGCCGGCTTCGGACCGCCCGCTGACCACCGCGCTCGCGGAGGCCGCCGGAATGGCCGGCCACGCTCCCTCGGTGCACAACACGCAGCCGTGGCACTGGACGGTGTTGCCCGACACGCTGGAGCTGCGCGTGGTCCGGGAGCGGCACCTCAGCGCCCTGGACCCGGAGGGCCGGCTGCTGGTGGTGAGCTGCGGCGCCGCGCTGCACCACGCACGGGTGGCGCTGGCCGCCGAGGGCTGGACGCCGGTGGTGGAGCGCGTGCCCGACCCCGGCCAGCCCGACCTGGTCGCCCGGCTGACCGGGTTCAAGCCCACCGGCGCCGACCCGGACGCCATGCGCACCGTGCAGTGCATGCAGGTCCGCCACACCGACCGCCGGCCGGTCAGCGACGAGCCGATCCCGACCGCGGTGCTCAGCGAGATCGACCAGGCGGCCGCCCGGGAGGGCGCCAACCTCCAGGTGCTGGACAACGACCAGAAGATCGAGCTGGCCGCCGCCGCCCAGCAGGCGGCGGCCGTCGAGAAGGGCAGCCCGGACCTCCAGGAGGAGCTGGCGTACTGGACCAGCCGGGCCGCCACCGGCACCGGGCTGCCGCCGGAGGTGCTGCCGGAGCGGGCGCCCCAGACCACCGTGCCGGCCCGTGACTTCGGCCCCGGCACCCTGCCGGTGGGCGAGGGCCACGACCGGGCCGCCGTCTACGGGATCCTCTGGGGCACCGAGGACGAGACCGACAGCTGGCTGCGCGCCGGGGAGGCGCTCTCCGCCGCCTGGCTCACCGCCACCCGGCACGGCGTGTCCCTGGTGCCGCTCTCGGGCGTGGTGGAGGTCGAGAGCACCCGCCAGACGCTCCGGCAGATGCTGTCCGGCCTCGGCTACCCGTACATCTCGATGCGCCTCGGCCTGGCCGACCCGACGCACGCCGGCCCCCCGCACACCCCGCGGCTGGACGTCGCGCAGACCGTCGACACCTCGGCGGTACGCGACGAGCTCTCCTGACGGATCTCGGCCCAGCGGCCACCGGGCGATAGCATCGCCCGGTGGCCAGCGCACCGAATCCACGCAACGAGAACGTCACCCCCTCGCTGGGGCTGACCCCGCTGTCCCGGGTGCGGCTCGACGAGCTGCTCCAGGAGATGCTGGACCGGGTCGGCGAGGTGGTCACCAACCGGGAGCGGCTGCGCGCCCTGCTCGACGCGGTCGTCGGCATCGGCTCCGACCTCGACCTGCGCAGCACCCTCCAGCGCATCGTGGCGTCGGCCTGCGAGCTGGTCGGCGCCCGCTACGGCGCGCTCGGGGTGATCGGCGCCGACCGGCTGCTGCACGACTTCATCGTCCACGGCATCAGCGACGAGCTGCACGCCCAGATCGGTGAGCTGCCGCACGGGCGGGGCGTGCTCGGCCTGCTCATCGACGACCCCCGCCCGCTGCGCATGCCGGACATCACCCGGCACCCCCGGTCCTACGGCTTCCCGCCGAACCACCCGCCGATGCACAGCTTCCTCGGCGTCCCGGTGCGCATCCGCGACCACGTGTTCGGCAACCTCTACCTCGCCGAGAAGCAGGGCGCCGCCGAGTTCACCGAGGACGACGAGGAGATCGTGGTCGCGCTCGCCGCGGCGGCCGGCGTGGCGATCGAGAACGCGCGCCTGTACGCCCTGGCGCACCGGCGGGAACGCTGGCTGGCCGCGACCGCCGAGATCACCTCGGTGCTGCTCGGCGAGGTCCGCCGCACCGACGCGCTGACCCTGGTCGCCCGGCGCGCCCGGGAGGTCGCCGACGCCGAACTGGCCCTCGTCCTGCTCTACGACGAGGACGAGCGCCAGTTCACCGTCGAGGTGGTCGACGGCGCCGACGGCAGCGCCGCCCGGAAACTGGTCGGCGCCGTGCTGCCGGCCGGCGAGACCACGTTCGCCGGCTCGGTCACCGACCGCCGCCACGAGCTGCTGGAGAACCTCGCCGAGGCGGCGCCCTGGCCGCACCCGGTCGTCGCCGGGCCGGCGATCGTGTCTCCCCTCGCCGCGGCGGACACGCTCCACGGCGTGCTGGTCATCGCGCACCGGCCCGACCGCGGTCCCGGCGCCGAGGACGACGTGGCCCTGCTCGGCAGCTTCGCCGGCCAGGCCGCGCTGGCCATGGAGCGGGCCCGGGGGCAGGAGGAACGGGAGCTGCTGGTGGTCCTGGAGGACCGCGAGCGGATCGCCCGCGACCTGCACGACGTGGTGATCCAGCGGCTCTTCGCCACCGGCCTGCAGCTGCAGAGCGGCGCCATGAACGCCCGCCCCGAGGCGGCCAAGCGGATCAACCAGGCGGTCGACGACCTGGACGCCACCATCCGCGACATCCGCCGCACGATCTTCGAGCTGCGCACGCCGATGAGCGCGGCGCTGCGCACCGAGATCCGCGAGGCGATCGAGGCGGCCGCCGAGTCGCTGGGCTACCGCCCCGACCTGGACCTGGTCGGCCCCATCGACAGCGCCGTGCCGGACCAGCTCCGCCCCGAACTCACCGCCGTGCTCCGCGAGGCGCTCTCCAACGCGGTACGCCACGCGCAGGCCGACCGGGTGTCGGTGCGGGTGCAGGTCGACGCCGGTTGGGTGAGCGTCACGGTCACCGACGACGGCGTGGGCTGCGACCCCGAGGCGGCCCGCAGCGGCCTCGTGAACCTGCGCGAGCGGGCCGAACGGCTGGGCGGCGACTTCCAGCTCGACCGGGTGGCGCCGCACGGCACCGAGCTGCGCTGGAGCGTCCCGCTGCGGGACTGACCGGGCGGGACGCCGGGGCTCAGTGGCTCTTGCCGAGCAGCCGGGTGGCCAGCACCGCGGCCTGCGTACGCCGTTCCAGGCCGAGCTTGGCCAGCACGCTGGAAACGTAGTTCTTCACCGTCTTCTCGGCGAGGAACATCTTGCCGGCGATCTCCCGGTTGGTGAGCCCCTCGGCCACGTACTCCAGGATCCGCCGCTCCTGCTCGGTGAGGGACTTCAGCTCGCGCGGTTGTTCGACGCCGCTGCGGATCCGCTCCAGCACCCGCGTGGTGATCGCCGGGTCGAGCAGGGACTGCCCGGCGGCCACCCGGCGGACCGCGTCGACCAGGTCGGTGCCGCGGATCTGCTTGAGCACGTAGCCGGCGGCGCCGGCCATGATCGCCGCGAAGAGCGCCTCGTCGTCCTCGTACGAGGTCAGGATCAAGCCCTTGATCGACGAGTCCACGGCGCGGACGTCCCGGCAGACGTCGATGCCGTTGCCGTCGGGCAGCCGGGCGTCGAGGATCGCCACGTCGGGGCGGAGCGCCGGGATGCGGCGGGCCGCCTCCTGCGCGGAGCCGGACTCGCCGACCACCTCGATGTCGCCGCTGCTCTGCAGCAGGTCGGCAAGGCCACGACGGACGACCTCGTGGTCGTCGAGCAGGAACACCCGGATCATCCGTCCTTTCTACCCTCCGGCCCGGCGGTCCCGCACGGGCCGAAGGTCCCGACCGCCACGCGCCGCGCCGGGCAGACGGACCCGCCCAGGTGGGGACCTCCGGCCCTGCTCACCGCCCCACCCGGTGACGGACGGTGGGAACGGACCGGCCGGCAGGGCGGCCCGCACGGAGGGAGCAACGCCATGACCACGGGCTACACCGTCGAACAGCTGCGGGCCGCCGCCGCGGACGCGGTGCGCGCGCCGTCGCTGCACAACAGCCAGCCGTGGCGGTTCCGCCTCGTCGACGGCGGGATCGAACTCGCCGTCGACCCGCGGCGCCGGCTCCCGGCCACCGATCCGAGCGGCTGGGGCGCCCGGACCTCCTGCGGGGCGGCCCTGTTCAACCTGCGGCTGGCCCTCGCCGTGGCGGGCACGCCGGCCACGGTCCGGCTCCGCCCGTACCCGGGCGACCCGGACGTGGTGGCCCGGCTCGTCCCTGACGTGCCACGCCGGCCCACCCCGACCGAGCAGAGCCTGTACGGCGCGATCGCCCGCCGGTTCAGCAACCGGGCGCCCTTCTGGCCCGACCCGGTCCCCGCCGACGCGCGCTGGCGCCTCGGCGAGGCCGCCCGGGCCGAGCAGTGCTGGCTGGAGCTGGTCATCGGCACCACGGCGGTCAACGCCTTCGCCGAGATCGCCCGCAGCGCACACCGGGTGCTGGAGCGCGACCCCGCGTACGTCACCGAACGGACCCGGTGGATCCGCTCCGAGCCGTCCCCGGACGGGGTGCCGACCGCGGCGGGCGGGCCGCAGAGCGAACCGCAGGACCTGCTGCCGCAGCGCGGCTTCGGCGGCCGCAACCGCGCACCCGGCCGCGACTTCGAACCGGAACCGCTCGTCGCCGTGCTCGGCTCGAGCGGCAACACCACGACCGACCAGATCGTCGCCGGGGAGGCCCTGCAACGGGTGCTGCTCACCGCCACCGACGCCGGCCTGGCCGTGTCGATGCTCTCCCAGCCGATCGAGGTGCCCGCCGCGCGGGAGGCGCTGCGGCTGTCCCTGGGCCGGTTCGGCACCCCGCAGATGGTGATGCGGATCGGCTTCGGCCAGCCGGGGCGCACCACGCCGCGCCGCCCGATCGACGACGTGCTCGACCTGCCCGTGGTGCGCTGACGGCCGGCGTCGAGTCGTGGCCGCGCCGGTGGTCAGGCCGGTAGGGCGGCCAGGAGGGCCGCCTCGCGGTCCGGGGCCAGGCCGACCGGCGCCCGTGCCGGCCGTCCCGCCCGGGCCGGCACCTGGCCGACCTCCCGCAGCCAGCGCCAGGTGTCCGCCACCGTCTCGGCCACCGGCCGGCAGGCCAGGCCCGCGGCGTGCGCCCGCTCGACGTCCCGCTCCTGCAACCAGCGGTACTCGTGCCCGAGCGGGACCCAGATCGGCAGGTCGTTCCACGGCTCGACGCCCGCCGCCAGGAGCGCGTCCGGGTCCGTCCAGCGGAGGGTCGCGTCCGCGCCGGTCACCGCCACGGCCGCGTCGAGCAGCTCGCCCATCGTGGCGTGCCCGGTCCGGCTGACCACGTTGTACGCCCCGCCGACGCCCTCGCTCCCCCGGTCCAGCAGCCAGATCGCCAGATCCCGCGCGTCGACGTACTGCACCGGCAGGTCGCGCGGGCCGGGAGCGAGCACTTCCCCGCCCCGGGCGATGCGGTGCAGCCACCAGGGCAGCCGCCCGATGTCCTCGCCCGGCCCGAGGATCAGCCCGGCCCGCACCAGCAGCGCCCGGTCGCCGAACACCTCCACGGCGGCCCGCTCCCCGCCCGCCTTGTTCTGTGGGTACTCCCCGTCGTCCGCATCCGCCTCGGCCGCGAAGACCGGCGCGTCCTCGTCCGTGCCCAGCCCGACGGGCGGGGCGTAGACCGAGCCGCTGGAGACGTAGACGTAGTGCGGCACGGCGCCGGCCAGTGCGCGCGCCGCGTCCCGGACCGCCCGGGGCGCACCGTCCCAGGTGTCCACCACGAGGTCCCACTCGCCGCCGGCCAGCGCCGCGAGCCCGTCCGGCGCGGTGCGGTCACCCCGCAACCGGTGTACGCCCTCGGGCGCGGTGCCGTGCAGCCCCCGGTTGAACACCGTCACGCGCCAGCCGCGGCGTGCCGCCTCGGTCACCACGGCCCCACCGACGAATCCCGTACCACCCAGCATCAGCACTCTCATGGGTCCCACCCTGCCCGCCGCCACCGCTCCGGTGAACGATGTTCACGGTGAGCGGATCTGCCACGGGCAGAACCCGTGCGCATCAGCGCGCGGCGTGGGTTGCTCAACCACCGCGCCTTTGCTCTGCAGCCCTCCACGCAACACCGGGTCTCGGGGTGTTGCTTCCGTGGCTGCAGAGAGGCCACGCCGATCCGTTCACGTCATCAAGTTCGTAGCCGCCCGCACACCCGGCCCCGGGTCTGGGGCGAGTGTCCGGTTCATGCGCTGCCTCACAGGCTGAGTGGAACGCTGTGTGTGCCTCCGGGGCCCGGATACCTCCATAACGTTCGACCGGCCGTCGTGGTCTGGGCGGGGTGTCCGTTTCGCGGGGTGGCCGGCGGCACGCTGTCGGCGGAATGGCCGGTGGGCGGGGGTCGTTATACCCGGTGCACGACCGAGGACCACGGCCCCGCCCGGCGGGGTGGTCGGGCTCGGAATGATGCCGGCCCGCCGGTCGTTGTGCATGGTCCCGGCGCGACGAAGAGGCCCCGCCCCGCGCGCCGGATGACCCCCTTGAAGACTTTCCCCCCTTTTTTGAGCGCCTGACGTGGTGCTTGCGCACAGGCCGACCCCCATCGGCGTGCGCGCCAACCCCCGAGGAGCTTTCTCATGAACACGATGCTGC